>NZ_BDGJ01000125.1:58335-80123 GCF_002207765.1 Calderihabitans maritimus | reverse complement strand
GACTGGGGGATGTAGGCGAAGGCGACATTGGTTCGAGGCGTCGGTAAACTTAACGAGGGCGAAGCGAGGCAGCGGTGAACGGGATGGGGCGGTACCAAATTACTGAAGAGAAACTAAAGGGTAGCCGTTATCTGGGGGATTACGAAGACGCCAAAGTTTTGCCTACCCCCGATGCCGAGCGAGACCGAGTGTTAGTTTGCCAGCCGAGAACCTCCGGAGCCGGAGCCTACATCCCCCGGGACATCAAAAAATTTGCTCCGCTGCCCGGGAGATGACAAACTTCAGCTTGCCCGAAGGCGTGGGCAGAATTTCCGGTACATATTCCAGGTGCATTTCCAGGCCCCCCAGATACTTTTGCAAAAGTTGGACCACCATCTTTTCCTCCTCAAGAGACCACGCGGGGCCCTTCACCATCCGAATAGTCAGAGTCCTATCTTCCGCCTGTTCCACCTGCACTTGCCGGATACCGCAGGTATGGCGAAAAAGATGAGGGATAAAGCTTCCCGACACCAGCCGCCCGTCAGCGGCCACTAGAAAATCGTTGCTGCGCCCGTGAATCTTTTCCAATAAGGGTAATCCTCTACCGCAGCTACAGGGTTCGGTAGCGAAAGAAGCCAGATCGTCGTTCTGATAGCGAATGATGGGCATGGCATAATTTCGCAAATCCGTCAGCGTCACCTTTCCCATCTCTCCCGCTTTTACCCTTTCTCCTCCCCGCAGGCATTCCACCACTACATTTTCCTGGGAAATATGTAGTCCCCGGTGTTCCTCGCATTCAAAGGCCACGGAGTTGATTTCGCCACAACCGTAGCCGTCAAACACGGGACAGCCGAAGGTTTCGATTATGGTTTGTCTTTGAAAGGGATGTATAGTCTCGGCAGTAGTGAACACAGCTTCCAGCGTAAGGCGGAGCCCCGCTTCCCTAATCAAAGTGGCCAACTGGTAGACGGTAGAGGTATAGCCTCTCAGAAATCTAACCCTGCGGTTCTTAATTTTCTCTACGTAGAGCTTTACATTTTCCCGGGACAGTTCAAAGGCAGGCAGAAAAATTTCCCCGGTGAGCCAAGAGCGGAGCCGCTGTCTCCACGTTTCTTTCCCCGGGCCGAGGGAACCGCCGGTCAGCTTGGCCAGCCCGCTTCCCGGGCGGTAACCCGCCCAGGAGTATCCCCGGCGGAAGGCTGCCGCGCTCCACACGCCGGTATGTTTATCGGTCACGACACGGAGAGGTTCGCCGGTTGTTCCACCTGTAGTCCGTATAAACCTTTCCCCGCGGCAATCACGGGCCTCCAGCCGGTGATAGTTCTTTCTCACTTCGTCCTTGCTTAATACCGGTAGTTTTACGAGGTCTTCGACACCGTTAAAGTCAGCAGGGGTTAATTTTCTCTGTTGCATCACTTCCCGGTAATAGGGAACGTTGTCGTAAGCGTGACGGATAAGCCGTCGGAGTAGCTCGTCTTGATAACGCTTTAATTCTTCCGGCTCCCACCACTGGGAACTCATGAGAAAGGAAGCGGTCCTTCTTACCGGAAACCCTCTCAGCCATAAAAAGACATCAGCCAGCCAGGAGCCAACGGCTCGCCAAGCTTCCATCTTCGGGCCCCCTTTTCCGGTTTGTCAGGTGATTCTTTTCCTTAACCATCTATGAAGCTTCTCTAAAATGTAAAGAGCAGTAAGGTAACCGGCGATACCCGCCCCGGCGATTAACAGTACAGCGCCTATTCCTGCCGATACAGTTTGGTTGAAGTAGATTATAATCCCGGCCATCACGACCGCAGCCAGTGAGATGTACAGCAGGGATAAGAATTCCAGCCTCCAGCAGAACACCCGGCGGGATAAAGAAAAGGAGATAACAAAATAGAGGGCGTAAGAAATCGTAGTGGTTACGGCGGCTGCGATATAGCCATAAGCAGGGACCAGTATAAAGTTCAAGAGACCATTTATAAGCGCTGCTAACACGATAGCCCGCAGCATCACCCCGGTTCGCCGCTTTAGTTCCCACACTTTATTGGCATAGAGGGCAAGGCCGTTGAAAAACATGGCGGCACTTATCCATGGAAATACCCGGTAACCTTCCAGGTAAGAAGGGCTGACCAGAAAGGCGAGTACAGGCCTGGCCAGGCATGCCAGCAGCACGGCGCAAGGTAAAGTTAAAGCCCAGTAATACCGCACCAGCCGGGCCAGAAACTTTTCGGCGGCCTCCTGTCCCAGTGAATTCCACGTCGTAATGATAACCGGGTAAGCAGCCAGCATCTGCACCCAAATTACCATTTGCATCATGCCGGAAGATAGATTATATCCTATGGAGTACAGGCCCACTTCCGCCGGGGAACGAAAGAGCCCGATAAAATAGCGGTCCGACAAAGAAAGAACCCACAAGGATAATCCTACCCCTATCAAGGGACCACCATAGTTCCAAAAGCGCCGGGTACTCTGCCAGGAGTAGCTCCGCAACTGTACCTGGGGTATTACTCGGGCCACCCAAAAACCTACGGTCACATAAACGAAGTTTACCAGGGCAGTCGCCAGTAAAATGGTCATGGCTCCCAAGCCGGTTACTGCGTTTAAGAGAACCACCAGAACAATTTTTATGATCGAGCCGATAACTTGCAGCAGGCAATAAACGGCCGCCTTCCGCTGAGCCCTTAATAAATTGAAAACGATGGCGGAACCGGAAGTAGCTAGAAAGGCGCCGTAAGTCAAAAGCCAAACTTTCATCCAGCCGGGCCAATAATAAAAAACGAATACATAGCTGGCCAGCCCGGCAACCAGTCCTATACCCTTCCAAGTGACTACCAAGGTAGAAAAGAACTCGATACTTTTTCTCCGGCGTTCATATTCATCATAAAACCGCAATCCGGCATTGGAAATCCACGTGATACACAGTTCGTTGGCGAAACCAACCAGCGATCCCAGCAGCGTATAAATCCCGTAATCCTTCAAACTGAACAGACGGGTATAAATCCCGGCGGCCAGGAGTCCTGCCAGGGCAGGAACTACCCGCGCCGGTAGATACCACAACGTATCTTTCCCCACCTGCCGCAGCAACAGGTTAATGGAATAAGCGACTTCCTTTTCGCTCATAATATCCCTGCTTCAACTCGCCTGGTTGTTTTGCCCCAAAACTTTTCCCAAAATTGAGTTGATATAGTATTCCGGTCACCGCCAGCATAATCCAGAAGAATTTCCGGAAGAGTTCAGAAGAAAACAGGGCCGTCAGAATTAGAAATATCAGCAGAGCCAGACTAAATAAAAGATCTTTCTTTCGGTTGATTCCGACTACTTGCTTCAACACCGAACTTAGAAGAGCCAGAAACAGTAGGAAGCCAATTAAGCCTAACTCAGCCTGGACCTGCAGGAAGGTACTGTGGGGATCTCGATTGAAGCCTACCCTCTTTTCCATGGCAGGAATCAGTCTTACGTACTCGTTGAACCGGCGGGGGAAGTTGCCCAGCCCCACCCCAAGAAACGGGTGGTCTTTCACCATTTCCCAGCCCACCTGCCAGATACCGGTGCGGCCCCCGAAATTAGCCAGCTGGTCCAGGTCGGTAAGAGAAGTAACCCGGTGTTGCAATACAGGAGGTAAATGAGGAGCCAAGGTGGTTACGGAAACCGCCAGCAGGAAAAAGGCAACTGCCAGAGCGATTTTAGCCCGGTGGTTGGCAACCAGGAAACCACTCCCCATGAGAGCGCCGGGTAAACTGATCCAGACCGTACGGGAACCGGACAGAAAAATGCCCCAGCTCAATATCCCCACGGTAAAAATTCCCGGTAGTAAAAGTCGAATTCTTCGCCAGTCTCCAAACAGGTAAATGGCTGCTATAAGACCAAACGCCAGCAACCGGGCGTAAAGGTTGGGGTTTTGGTCCGGAGAAACGGAACTGCGGATAGCAAAGCCGGTTTCAACCCCCCGGTGGATACCGATAAAGGCGGCAATGATTGCTCCCAACAGAAATGTACCCAGCAGCAACTGTAACTCTTTTCGACTCTGGACTAGATTTATACCCAGCAGGTACAAGAGAAGCAACTGCCCCAGGGTTATGGCCCGGGCTAAAGCAAGACCCCGGTCTGCCGACCAGGCAAGTGAGAGAAGGGACCAGGCCAGGAAAGCTGCCATGAACACCAGTGCCTGGTCCCTTTGCACCCGTCGCCGCTGCAGAAAGGTATTGAGCAACCAGCCGTAAAAGGTAATGCCTCCTATGATTTTAAGCCCGGTAACCGCAGGCCAAAAGGCAGTCATTTCTTCGAAGGGAAGCAGAAAAAGCATCAAGCTGTAGCCGACCAGTGGCCATCTTAAAATGACTATGGCCATAATTAAGGAGGCTATGAACTGCCACAATTTGACATCACCTGCTGTATGATAACTTTATGGTTGGGCGTTGCCTTCCCGGGGAATCACCAGTTTTTGCCCGGGATAAATCCGGTTGGGATCGGTGAGGTTGTTCGCTTTTAAGATCTCCTCCACCGTAGTATTAAACTCCTGAGCGATAAGGGATAAGGTATCCCCCGCTTTAACTATAACTACTACCTTTTCTTTTTCACTTTCTGAGCCGGCGGGACCGGAACCTGCCTGCGAAACTGCCGTCTCGCTCTGCGCCGGAGGCAGTGTTTTGTTCGACGTCTTGGGCGGTACCGGGGGACTCAGCTTTTTCTGCCCGCTCTGGGTCTCCAGTACCGTCCCGTATCCAATATGCCGCACCTGGTCGGGACGGTAGGAGGACTCGGCCAGAGGTACCAGGGATAGGTCGTCGAAATCGTGATAACCCTGGTCACTGTTGGCCAGGAGATACAAGCGGACTTCGGCAGCCTCCGCCGGGACTTTGATTAAAGAAGGAGGAAGATTTTCCCATCCATTTCCTTTGTGTTTATAGAGGATGCTGTAATAGTCCTGTAACCGCCAACCTCTGTCGTCAAAAAACACCAGCTTGAACCGGGCTTCCCCTTGAGCCGTACCCTTGCGGGTGCGCCCGGTCAGTACGTACTGACCTCCGGGCTGTAATTCTACCGGCTGGAAGAACTCCCAGCTGTATTCCACCCGGGCAAAATGATTGCCGTCGGGATCCTCCTGTATGACGGCTCCTGCCATGGACCATCCCGGCTGGTTCGTTTCAAAATCGCCGTTGCTGACCAAATTACCGCCTTCTGCCTTTTCTTCTTTTTGCACTTCCTCCTCTCCCTGCTTAACTTCTTCCATAGGTGTAGCAGGTAGTTCCTCACCCGGTTTCAGCAGAGAGAGATATATATCGTCAAAATCATGGGTGCCGTAATCATCATCCGTCAAAAGATATATTCTGCTGCTTACTGCTTCCGGAGGTACTTCAATCAGTTGAGGAGGAATCTCTTCCCATCCATCTCCCCGGTGGAGGTAACGGAAACTGAAGTGAGACAGTTCCTTACGGTTAGGCCCTATAAACCCGATTACAAAACGGGCAGGTCCTTGGGCTGTACCGCGCCTAGTCTTGGCCCGCAGCACGTAGCGCTGTCCCGGGATCAAATTAAGGATCTGGTTGACATCCCAGTTGTAATAGTTGGAAGTATACTTGTTGCCATCTTTCTCGGTCTTAACCAGGGTATAGGGCGACCAGCCCAGGTTATCCTGTTGGAAGTCCCCGTTTACAATAGGGGCATTAACCGAAACCCCATTGCCTTCGGAATTCCCACCTAAGTTGGACCTTCCGGCAAAGACAAATACGATAGCGGCAGCAATAATCACACCGGAGATGATTATGGCCCAAAAGTTTTTAGAATCGTTATTCATCGTTTTTTCCCTCCTGAATTAAAGGTTGACGCGAAGTCACAAAAGGCTTCCCTTATCCGGCTACAAGTTCTCTCACCTCTTCTCAAACGGTTAAAAATCTGTCTTTGTATATTATTCGAGAGCAGGTGCAAGTGTGCGATACTCAACTCCCATAATAATCCGGGTTTCGCCGCAACCAGTCGTAAGTCCGGCGCAGGCCTTCTTCCAGGTTTACCTCCGGCCGAAATCCGAGCACTTCACGGGCTTTCCGGTTATCTATCCAGAGCCGGCGGGTGTCAGTTTCGGCACCGGGGTCCACCAGTATACCGACCCCGGAGCCGGTAACCCGAATAACTTGTGCCGCCAGTTCCCGAACGGAAATACACCGGTCTCCGGAAATATTGAAGATTTCCCCTACCGCCTTGTTTCTCTCCAACGCCAGCAGGACGGCCTTTACTAAATCGCTTACATAAGTATAGGTCCGGGACTGGCTTCCGTCCCCGTGTACAACCAGCGGCTGTCCCTTCAACACCTGCAGGAGAAAGTGAATAGGCAGGCTGACGCGGCTGTTGCGCGGCCCGTAAATGTCTGATACCCGGAGGATGGTCATTTTCAGCCCTTGAGTGTCGCTTAACATTCTGCAGTATATTTCCTCAGCCAGTTTGGTGGCCCCGTACAGAGTTACTGGCCGGGTAGGATGCGCTTCATCGATAGGTGTGTACTGCTGGTTGCCATAGACCGCTATGGAGGATAAATAAACCAGCAGAGCATTCTCCGCCAGACAGGCCCGGGCGACCTTAAGCAGGCTTCGAATCGCCTCTGCCGCCGCGGCGGGGTTTAGAGTCCCCTGCCGTCGGAGAACCATGGGAAAGGCGGTATGAATTACGGCATCTACTCCCCGGGCGGCCTTTTTCAAAAGAGATTCGTCGTCCGTACTGCCGTGGTAAAATTCCACACCTTGGCGCAGAACCTCCAGGTTTTCCTTTCTACCGGAATCCAGGTTATCAACTGCCCGTACCTCGATCCCCTTTTCCAAAAGGCCTTCACACAAGTGCGTTCCTAGAAAACCCGCGCCACCGGTAACCAGTACCCGCACCCTTTTCCCTCCCCGAATGTTCTTATACCTTCATAAAAGGATCCTTTTCCCGGCGGTCCGGCCTGCCTTCCACATCTTTACCGGAGAAGAGCCGGAGCACAGTTAAAAAGAGAATCTTGATATCCAACCACAGGGAGTAGTGGTCAATGTACCACAAATCCATTTCAATTCTTTCGGGCCACAGCAGTCGGTTGCGACCGTTAACCTGCGACCAGCCGGTTATCCCCGGTTTTACAGATAGCCGCCTGACCTGCCGGGAGTCATACCGGCCCAGGTGATGCAGCGGAGCCGGGCGGGGTCCTACCAGGCTCATCTCCCCTTTCAACACATTGAAAAGCTGCGGCAGTTCATCAAGGCTGCTCTTGCGCAGAAATTTACCTACGGGAGTGATGCGGGGGTCGTTGCGCTCCACAAACATCCCTGAGCCCATGGTGTCGGCCCCGGGTATCATGGTACGGAACTTATAAAGGGTGAAGATCTTTCCGTCTTGCCCAATTCTTGGTTGACGGTAAATAACTTCTCCGGGCGAGGTAATCTTGATGGCCACGGCTATCAACAACATCAGGGGAGCAAAGAGTACCAGCAAAGCCAAGGAACCCAACAAATCCATAATTCGTTTGCATAACCTCTGACTTTTCGTAATCGCCACCGGGTTCACCCCCTATATGCGGGGAAGAAATCTGTACGCAATGGTTCCCCCTTGCGAAGTGAACACAGCCATTCCGCCACTTCGGGGTCATGGAGCTTTTTCCCCACATAAAAATCAATGACTCCGTCCCTAGCGAATGATTTTTTGAAGCGCAAAATGCCATCGTCTTTTTGGTAGCCACCCCCCAAAATATAAGATTTGAGACCTTTTTGCCGGGCCCATTCAATAAGCCGGTGTTTCAGCAGATTGTTGGGACGCAGGGGAAAGTATTCCTCCAGAGTCCCGCCCAGGAAGGAATGGAGGTAATCTTCGCTGTAAAGAACCAATTCGGCAGAAACCGCCGTTCCTCTGTATAACGCATAAACATACAGGAAGTTCCCCGCTAACTCCTGGTGAAGCAGGCGGAAAAAATCCTCGTCGAAGTAGTAATAGTCCCGGGCTTCCCTTCGGTCCATGGTTAAATAGTATAGTTGGATAAACTCCCGGTACGTTTCGCCGGTAAAGTCAAAGGTCACCTCCAGCCCTTCGCGCAGGGCCTTTTTTATGTTTTTACGGTTGTTACGCCGGTAGTTGCTCCAGATTTCTTCCGCGCTCCGCTCCAAGTCCACACAGACAATCTCCTTATTTCTTTCCACCAGCAGGTCCTCATAAGGATAAGCATGGTTTCCCAGCAGGGGATGAAAGCGGATGAATTCAGCCACGATGCGCTTTTTCCGGCAGTAGTCCTGAAAGGCCCGGCGGAAATTAACTATTAATTGCCGGTCTTCCGGATCAGAAGCCAGCGGGCCGCCGTAACCGTAGGGAGTGACAGTGTCAAAGTATGATTCTTTCAGCTTTCCCCGGAAAGCGGCCTCCAGGCTTATATCCCGTAAAAAGAAGGGATATAGGACGAAATTACCGTGTTCCTCATATTCGAATAGCATCGCCTGCCCTTCTCCGTGTTCCTGAAACAGGCGGCAGTACCCGGGAAAATAAGAGATATCCCGGGCTTTTAGTCGCGCCACAGCTTCCTCCCAATTTTGCCGCTCGGCCAGACTGTAAACCCGGTACAACCCATCCACTCCTCCGGCAATTCTCGTTTATCATATTCAGCCGCCGGAGAAGCGGTGAAAGTCCAACCGGTATTCATTCCTGTAACCCTTTGCCGGGTCCTGAAATAAAATATGTTATCACAACCGTCTCAGGGGGGGATACCTGTGAAGTATTTAGTCACCGGGGGCGCAGGGTTCATCGGTTCACACATTGTGGAGGCACTGCTCCGGGAAGGATTCTTTGTGCGGGTACTGGATAATTTCTCAACCGGCTCCGTAGCCAACCTCCGGCACTGCCGGGAGGACGTGGAGTTGATAGTAGGAGATGTGAGAGACCTGGCCACGGTACAAAAAGCCGTCCGGGGAATGGATTTTGTGCTTCACCAGGCCGCCCTCCCGTCCGTTCCCCGTTCGGTAGCCAACCCCCGAGAAAGCAACGATAACAACGTCACCGGCACTCTTAACGTACTGGTAGCCGCCCGGGAGGCGGGAGTAAGGCGAGTCATATATGCTTCTTCATCCTCCGTATACGGGGAAACGCCTCAACTCCCCAAAGAGGAATCGATGCAGCCCCTTCCCCTTTCTCCATACGCGGTAAGCAAATATACCGGAGAGTTATATTGCCGGGTTTTTTACACTCTCTACGGCCTGGAAACCATTTCCCTCCGCTATTTCAATGTTTTCGGTCCCCGGCAAAATCCGGACTCCCAGTACGCCCCGGTCATCCCCAAATTTGTCACCGCCATGCTGGAAGACCGGTCTCCCGTTATCTTCGGGGACGGGCTCCAATCACGGGACTTTACTTACATCGATAATGTCGTTAAGGCAAACCTTCTCGCCTGCAGAGCAAAAAAAACCGCCGGCGAAGCAGTGAACATCGCCTGCGGCATGCAGATAAATCTGAACCAGGTCGTTGCGGAACTGAACCGCCTGCTGGGGAAAAATATTCCCGCCATCTACAGCGAACCCCGGCCCGGGGACGTGAAACATTCTTATGCCGATATTTCCCGGGCCTGCGAATTGCTAAACTACCGCCCGGAAACCAGTTTCCGCCAGGGCCTGGAGTATACCGTCCAGTGGTTCAGGCAGCAATTAAAATTATGAGTGCCGGGTCGATTAATTTCGCTCGCTAGGAACAACTCAGGTCTGCCTGGGACTCTCAACTCTTATGATCCTTATACCCTACTCCTCGGGCCAACTGATAGTTTATATATTGATTTAAACTAACTTTTTCTTGTTTTGCCCTTTCGGCTAATATCCGGTGAAGGGATTTGGGTATACGGATGTTTAATTTGCCGGAATATTCTTCAACTGCTCTAGAAGGTTCAGGTATTTCCATATTGTCTTCTAGGGCGGATTCCAGCCAGCACTTCTTGGCGTCTTGAATCATCTCAAATGCTTCCTCTATGGTTTCGCCCTGGCTTATACATCCAGGAAGTTCCGGAATCTCGACAACATACCCGCCTTCTTCAGCAGGGTACAAAACTACCTTGTAAGGCAATTTCAAGTAATAGTCTAAGCCTTTCTTAGTCATCATCGATCTCCCCTTCAAGAATTTTTATCGCTCTCTCAACGTACACAGATTTAATATGCGGTTGACGGTAAGGGACAACAAGTCTGACAGTACCTTTGGTGTATATATAGTGGCTGGAGCCCCCACGGGGCTGCCTTCTAGAAAAACCGTACCTGATTAGTATTCTGTCCAATTCTTTAAACCGTACTTGCTTGGGGTTGTTTTTAATCTTTTGCAGAAGCTTGTCAAGCTTGGTCATGGAGTTCACCTCTGTTATTATGGTACTATATATGAAGGCATATATCAAAGGTTAACAGGATTTTTTCATTGTTCAAGGCTCAAGCCGGTCAAGCTGGGGACGGTTCTTGACTTGAATGGTTTGGCTCACATAAAACTTTCTCCAACAGAAGGGCGTGTTGGCGGCGGTCGCCGTGATCCCGCAGGAATTTCCACGCGTTCTCCCGCACCCGTTCGTATTCTTCCGGGTGCCGGTAATAATAGAGGATACCTTCCACCATTGCCTGCGGGTCATCCTTTCTTACGTGCCGCCCAACACCCGTATCCTCAATAATTTTTCGGGTCTCGCCGTCAATATTGGATACAATGGGCCGGCCGACCGCCAGGTAATCGAAAAGCTTGTTGGGGCGTACCATCCGAAAAAGTTCTACCGGAGCAGAACAGGCCAACAGCACATCGGCGGCGTTTAAGAGACTGGGAAGCACTTCTTTGCTTAACGAGCCTAAAAACTTAACGTTGGCAAGGGAGTACTCGCAGGCCATCTTTTCCAGGCGCTTCCTTTCCGGTCCGTCTCCAGCCAGGACAAAAAGAAAGTCGGGGCTTTCCCTCAGCAGCCATGCCGCTTTAATAACCACTTCCAGGCCGTTAATAGGACCGATGGCCCCGGCATAAAGGCAGACAAAACGCCCGTTAAAACCAAAAGTATGCCTCACCGTCTCGGGCGAATGGAGGATACGGTATCGTTCCAGATAAACTCCGTTGGGAATAAGAATCACCCTGTCGGGACTGATCCCGCGGGCAATCAGTCTTTCCCGGATACCTTCACTCAGCACTATAATTTTCTGGCTACGATAATAAAGAAATAATTCCATTTTCCGCATAAGCCAGATCGCCGGCCGATTCCGTAGTCCCATAGCTACCAGGGCATCCGGCCACAGGTCCCGCACCTCCAGTATAAACCGGCTGGGACCGAGCAGGCTCAGCACCCAGCCGGCTATCGGTGCCAGAAGGTGAGGGGAGGAGGCCAGGATAACGTCCGGCTTCCTGCGGAACATCCCATGCCATAACAGAAGCAGCGAAAAGGTAAACATATTTAATACCCGCCGCCAATCGTTCCCGCGGTGGGGATAGGACCATATCCATTTCAGCTCCAAGTTGGGAGGACTTTTTTCTTCTGCCCGCTGCCTTTCCGCCGGACTTAAAAAACGCCTCTGGTGGTGATTAAAAGTGGAAAGCCATAAGACTACCCGGTGACCCCTGCAGGCCAACTCGGTGCCGAAATCATAGTGGCGGGTACCACCGGAAACCTGAGGCGGAACCGCGTAGTGATTAATAATCCAGATGTCCATCCAGATCACCTCTAAAGTTTAAATCTTTACAATCCTGTCCCGGTTCAGCGTAACCTGCCTGGTGGCGTTGCGGGTATCCACTACTATTCGGGCATGATCTACCACAAACTGGTAATCTATTATCGTATGGTCCGTTATTATCACCACACAGTCGGCCCAGGCAAGCTGGTCGGCCTCCAGGGGGACCGATCGGAGAATTCCGGTTCCCGGCAGCTCAACTTCCGGAATGTAAGGGTCATGGTAGCGCAGTTCGGCTCTTTCCTCCTGCAGCAGTTTCATGATTTTGAGGGCGGGAGATTCCCGGATATCTGGAACATCTTTTTTATAAGTGACTCCCAAAACCAGAATCCGGGCTCCATTGACGCTTTTCTCCATGAGGTTAAGCACTTTGCGTACCTTTTCCACTACATAGTAAGTGGCCTGAATGTTAATCTGGCCTGCCAGTTCTATAAACCGGGTAGAAAAATCATACTGGCGCGCCTTCCAGGTAAGATAGAAGGGATCAACGGGAATGCAGTGTCCGCCCACTCCCGGGCCGGGATAGAAGGTCTGTATACCGAAAGGCTTGGTGGCGGCCGCCTCAACCACTTCCCAAACATCTATCCCCATCCGGTCGCAGAGAAACATTAACTCGTTTACCAGGGCAATGTTAACGGCCCGGTAAGTGTTTTCAAAAATCTTGGTCATTTCAGCTACGGAAGGGGAGGATACAGGTACCACCTGCTGGATGGTCTGCGCATAGAAAGTGCAGGCTACCTCCAGGCAGAGGGAGGTCACTCCCCCCACTATTTTGGACGTGTTTTGGGTGTTGTAACGCTTGTTGCCGGGGTCTACTCTCTCGGGAGAATAGGCCAGGAAGTAATCCTTTCCTACCTCCAGGCCTGATCTCTCCAGTAAAGGCAGGACTACTTCTTCGGTAGTGCCCGGGTAAGTGGTGCTCTCCAGGGTTACCAACTGCCCGCGGTGTAGATACTTGCTTACTTCGAGCGTTACCCGCTCTATATACGAAATATCGGGATCGCGAGTAGGAGTAAGAGGGGTCGGAACACAAATAATTACTATATCGCACTCTCCTAATTGGTGGAAGCTTTCCGTAGCTTGAAGCTTGTTGGCGCAGATCACTTCCTGCAAGACTTCTTCCGCCACATCATTTATATAGCTTTTTCCCTGGTTAACCAAGTCGACCCGCTTGGGATTCTGGTCGATTCCCAGTACATCAAATCCTATTTTCGCCTTTTGTACGGCCAGCGGCAGTCCAACGTAACCCAAGCCTATAACCGCAACCCTGGCCAGGCGCAGTTTGATCTTGTCTTTGAGGACGTCCGCCAAAATTTGTCCCCTATTCGCACCTGTCATACAGACACCCCATTTTCTTTCCTCAGCAGGCGCAGGTAAAGTTCCCGGTGCCTGCGGGCATTCTCTTCCCAGGTAAAACAATTTTCCACTATTTGCCGTCCCTGTATCCCCATAGCAGCTCTCAGGAATGGGCTTTTCAGAAGAAACAAACAGGCCTCGGCCAACCCCTGTACATCCCCTTTGTTAACCAGCAGACCTGACTTTCCAGAGACTACCGCTTCGGGAATCCCTCCCACCCGGGTGGCTACCACCGGCCTTCCGCAGGCCATCGCCTCCAGAATGACGTTAGGTAATCCTTCCTGGTAGCTGGGCAGTACCACCAAGTCTGCCGCCTGGTACCAGCAAGGCAATTCCCGGTGTTCTTTGGTTCCGACTATAAAAACCCGGCCCGTTAGGTTGCGCTTCCGCACTTCCGCCGTGAGACCAGTTGCCTCCGGGCCGGAGCCTATAAGATACAGGCAGGCCCGGGGAAAACGGTGGGAAATCCTGCTGAATGCTTCCAAAAGGTCATATATCCCCTTCTCCCGCACCAGCCTGCCGACGAACAAAAGAACCAAAGCATCTTGGGAGATTCCTAGCTGTGACCTTACTTCGGCAGCCGATGAGACAGCTTGAAATTGTTCCAAATCCACTCCGTTATATATCACTTCTACCGGCCGGACCGGAGAAGCCAAGCGGTATATTTCTTCCGCCAGCTTTCGGCTCACGGCAACTAGCTGCGAGCATTGAGCAATAACCTGCCGCGTCCGGCTCAGCACCTGAGGCCCCCAACGGGGATACAGATTCACGTCACTCCCCCGGGCGGAACAAAGGGAGGGAACGCCTAACTCGCGTGCTATGAGGAGGCCGGCATATCCATCGGGAAGCAGGCAATGGGAGTGCACGAGGTGAAAGGGATGGTTCCGGTTTAACCTTAATACCAGGCGGCGAATACTTTGGTATAAAGCCGGGCCGGCACACGGCTTAAACCACTTGCCCGGCAGGCACAAAAAACGCGGGTAATAAAGAGCAAAACCTTCTTCTTCTCCCATCAAGGGTATGCGGCTCAGAGCCTTGAGCCTGGCCGGAAGCCACGACATGACGGGAACCCAGGGAAGGGGAGATAAGACGGTCACTTCCAGTCCTTCCTGCTGCACCAGCCGGCGCAGGTGCTGCCGGATGAAGATTCCTTTTTCCTTATCTCTGGGATTAGGGTAGAGATGGGAAATTACTAAGACTCTAACCATAGTCCGGGCTTCCCCTCTAAAAATTGTCAACTACCGTGCTGCGAGGACTGGTGGTCTGTCTCTGGTAAAGCAGTTTTTTCATTTCCTCCGGCTTGACGTAAAGTTCATGCCAGTACCGCAGGGCAACTCCCCGGGCTATTCTACCCACTTTGACCTCTTCGTTCATTACATAACAGCGAATGGCCATTTCCGGTTCATTAAACCCGAAATAAGCCCTTATCACCGTAGAGCTGGAAAACCGGGGATTAACATCAAAGATTTTCGGTCCTTCTTCCGTTTTCCGCAGTTGGATATTACACGGACCTACTGCACCTAAGGCCACTACGGTTCGGGTGCAGAGTTCCTGAATTTCCTTGTCCTCAACCACCTCGGCTACAGACGTTACCCCACCGTCCAACCGCCTTTTCATTACAATACTCCCGGCACATTCACCGGGTTTTGGCAAAAACAGACCGACGGTATACTCTTCATCTTCAGGCAAGAGATATTGTTGTACTATGGGCTGGCTAATGCGATTGAGAACATACCGGAGTTGTTCCTTATCCCAAACTACTACCACGTTGGCGGAGCCGGACCCTGACCGAGGTTTCACCACGAGAGGAAAACCATGCGCTCTTACCAGTTCCTCAAGCTGCTCCTTTTCGGGAATGGCCGACGCCGGCACAGGGAGATTTTGTTCTTGCATAAACCTGACTAATTCCCATTTGTCACAAGTTCGCCGCAACACTTCCGGCCCGTTAACAAGCAGTTTGCTTCCCGTCTCTCGCTGAAACTGTTCCTGCACCTGGGCAACCAACCGCATTTCTGTCTCCCGTCCAAAAAATACAAGATCTATACTTTCTTTTTGACAAATAGTAAGCAGGGCATCGAGAAACCTGGCCGGAGAATATGCGGCCGGTTTGACAAGGTATGCTTTATCCACCCGGAAGAGCCCGGCGGAAAAAGGCGCGTAATCTACACCTATAATAACGGTGTCCAAAGAAGACATTTTCAGGGCTTTAAAAATACTTATCCCTACTGCAGTTCCCATCCCGGTTATGAGAATTCTGACCTTCTCCAAAAACAGCCCTCCTTGCTACGCCGGTTAGGCCGGGTTCTGCCGGTTGCTAAGAATCTCTTCCAAGCACTGAAGAATTTCTTCTTCGGTCAGCTGTCCTTCGCCTGACCGGAAAATATACCGGTCCAAAATATCGGTTTCTTTTCCTTCCCGGTGAGCCTGGTAAATGGAGGGGTGAGAGGTAGACAGAGGCTTTTCACCGGGCATGAACAGTTCCTCTTGCAGTTTCTCCCCGGGACGAGGTTCAGTTATCTTTATCGGAATATCCTTCTCCGGGAGGTAACCGCACAGGCGGATAAGGTCCTCGGCTAAATTCATGATTTTAACCGGTTGTCCCATGTCCATAACAAAAGTTTCACCGCCCTCTGCCATGGCACCGGCCTGAATTACCAGGTTCACCGCCTCTTCGATAGTTATGAAATACCGGCTCATTTCAGGGTGAGTGACGGTGACCGGCCCTCCGTTGGCTATCTGACGAAGGAAGGCAGGTAGTACACTGCCCCGGCTGCCCAGGACATTGCCGAAACGAACAGTCACGAAGCGGGTCTTGCTGCTTTGTGCCTTCCGACGGATAACCATTTCCGCCAGGTACTTGGTAGCTCCCATTACACTGGCAGGATTCACCGCCTTATCGCTGGAGATAAAAACGAAAATACCGGCCTGGTAAGTGTCGGCCATCTCCGCCACGTTGAGCGTACCTAGGACATTGTTGCGGAAGGCCTCCACGGGATTCTTCTCCATGAGGGGAATATGCTTATGGGCAGCCGCGTGGAAAACCACTTGAGGTCGATATTTTCGGAATACTTTCTCCAGATCGTCCCGGTTCTTAACGTCGGCTATAACCGGTTCCGGCGTGAGTCGCGGAAACTTTTCCTTCAATGCCAATTCAATCTCGTAAATGCTGTTTTCACCCCGTCCCAACAATATCAGCCGTTCCGGGTCAAAGCGGGCAACTTGCCGGCATAGCTCAGAACCTATGGAACCCCCCGCTCCCGTTACCAGGACAACGCTTCCCTGAAGATAACTGCAGGCCCGTTGCGAGTCCGGCTTCAAGGGCTGCCGGCCCAGCAGCTCATCTACCGGAATATGGCGTATCTGCTCTAAGTGGAAACGACCGTTTACAATATCAGCAAGGTCCGGTACCAAGCGCATCCGTACAGAGGCGCTCCGAATTGCCGGCAACAGCCTGCTCGCCGTCTGGCGGTTCATTTCCGACCAGGGTACCAGGATTTCCTCTGCACCATATCGTGCAGCCGCGACCGCTATCTCCTCGCTGCCGCCCAGTACCGGCAGACCGCAAACCTTGGTTTTAGCCGCTTCCTGATCATCGATAAAGCCTACCGGCTGGACCCCAGGCGTACCCGCCAAAAGTCCTTTTGCCAATCTGGCCGCCGGCTCCCCGGCGCTGTAAATCAAGACCTTCTTGACACCGGTTCTGACCTTAGAACGGCTATGGACGTTCCGGCAGGTCCCAAAAAGGCGGGTGCTCCCGACGCTGCCCACCACCAGGAATCCGGCCAACAGTATCAGCTTTACCGGAAGCAATCCCTCCCACCAAACCAGATTTACCGCTAACAGAACCAAAACACTCAGGCTTCCTGCCTGCCCGATAGACACCAACTCCTCCCATACGGGGAAATACCACCTCTGCTGATAGACACGGAAAAGCAGAAAAAAAACAAGAATTATTCCGGTTACCAGCCAGGCTACCTGTAGATACGTTCGTAATAAAACCAGGATCATTTCACCGTTGGACATAAAAAATGTTGCCAACAAAAAGGCCAGGTTAATAAGAATAACATCCCGCACTACCCAGAACAGTGCCTCCCGGACTAACCTCATAAGAACCGCCTTTCTTTATCTCTTTGTTGGGAATGCTACCTAGCTCGCTTTATCATATTCCGCGGAAAATACAATTGTGCCAATCACCCGCGCTCAGGTATTGGAACAAGCGCCTGATGCAGTTGTTCGAGATTACTACTACCTAACGGCTTATTCTAACGAATTACCTGGACTGAATGCCGGCCCTCTGAAAGCCGGTGTACAAAAAAAAGGCGGCCTGTCGCCAGACCACCCCATTCAAGTTCAGAACCGTCCCCGGCTTGAAAAATTAAGAGCGCACCCCAAAAGGGTGCACTCACAAATTTCACTCTAGTTCCAGGAACCTCCGGATCATGGCGGCCGTCTCCGCGCGGGTGGCGTTCCTGAATGGGCCGAAACTGCCGTCTGGATACCCTGTCACGATGCCATAACGCACCGCCGCGTGCACGGATTCCTTAGCCCAATCAGGTATGTCGCTTTCGTCAGAGAAGCTCACGACAGCCTTTACGGCACCGGAAGAAATACCCTCTTTGTACTTCATGGACCTGACAAGCACAGCAGCAATCTCCGCTCTAGTAATATACGCATCTGCCCTGAAGGTATGGTCCTCGTACCCGGCCACCAGGCCCTTTTCCACCGCCGTCGCTACATAACTCCTTGCCCAATCAGGTACTTCATCGGCGAAGCTCAGGATAGCACCGTCTCTAGCTTCCAAGTCCAGTGCCGCCACCAGCATCTTCGTGAATTCCGCCCGGGTCGTGTTCTTTTCCGGCCGGAAGCTGCCGTCCGGGTACCCCGATACCACACCGCGTTCCACCAGGGTCTCAATGTCGCCCCTCGCCCAGTGGGAGGCGATATCGTTAAACATTGCCTCCAAGCCTGGCGTATAAGTTAGTACGTATTCTTGGGAAGCGCGTACCAATCCGCTAGTAGCATCGGTCATCACTGCAAAAATGATATTCTCGCCGGGATCAAGGGTAACCCGGGCGCTGTACCTGCCGTCCGCCGCAGCCGTGACACTGCCCTGGGAGGCGTTGTTTACGAACACCTTCACCGTGCTGCCCGGCTCGGCGCACCCATTTAGCGTCAAAACGTTTGAGGCGACCTCCTCCGGCAGATCCTCTATCGCAGGCGCCCCGATGGTCGAGACGTCCGCCATCACCGCAAAGATGGTGAAGTGGTCCACCCAAGCCGTAAAGGTACGCCTGGCCATATCGTGCACCGCGGGCACCGGAATCCAGGCCTTCGCTGCCGTATTCCAGTAGTATACTCCCAGTTTATCCACGTCAACGCCTCTTACGTCGTACGGGGTGTACTTCAAAGTCAGGGTCACCTTATCTTTGAATGATGTTACCTGCTGCCCGGTGGCCACACTGGAAGCCTGCACTTCGACCGCTTTTCCTATCATGCGGTAGGACGGCGTTTCCATTTTAACCCTCTCTAAGCTCTCCACGGTCACGTTAACCGCTTCGGGCACCGCTCCCGCAGGTAAGATCACCTTGAACCTGCCGTCCGGGCTGCTCAGTTCCCCGCCCCGCCCTGACGCTATCTGCTTTTGGGCTTTCTTCTTAAAGGCTGTGGAAGCCCTCCCGCCGCCAGGCGGGCTGGTGCGGGTTATAGTAACCGTAACCACAGGGGACTCGTTACCCGCCCTGTCGCGCGCCTTCACCCTGAACTCATTCTGGCCCATATTCAGGGTCACCTGATAGCTGGCCTGACCTGCAGCTCCTACCACCTGTTCCATTGCCTGGTCGTTAATATATACGGTAGCATACGGTTCCGTAGTAACGGTAATCGTGGTAGAGGAAGAGGTAGTGGTGATTTCTGCGACACTAGCTTGGAGGTCGGGAGATCTATTGTCCCGCCAGACTGTCCTCACGGCCTGACCTTTGAGCCCATTAAGACCGGTCACTTCTACTACGATAGTATTTTCCACTTCCTGGCCGTCTCCGCCGTTTAGCGCAACTACTTGACTGAACGTACCATCGGTACCTATGACCACCGTGCCCTGGACTGTACTGTTAACCTTGAACACAGCGGCAGCCCCTTGGGCGCCTACACCTCCTACGGTTGCGGTACCGGAAATTACAATGCTCTCCGCGGAAGTGTACATGGTTTCCCCGGGCTGGGTTATGGTCACCTTCGGTACGTTGGGATTGTACTCCACAACCGCCGAAGAAACCGGTTCAGCATCGGCTCCTACCTTGAAGTGGTCTCCGACGTTTCCGGCCGGGTCGGTGGCCTGGATGGTGATGAGGTTATCTCCTTCCCAAAGCTCTATCGTCTGGCTGAACCGCAGGTCTTCCCCTACGGAAACATCTACCTCCTGGACCATATTCCCTTCATGGCTTACCCGAACTCTCAGTTCGGTCACGGCAGAGTCCACCTGGCCGCTAAGCGTGATGCTCGCCGAACCGGTTACAGGAGGTAACGCGTCCAGAATGATCTCCGGCGGCACAGTGTCATTCACTGCCGTGATAACCTTCTCCTCTGCGGGGTTCCCTGCCCCATCGGTGGCGTTGATGCGTATGGTGGTGGTATCGTTCTCCGCCAGGGATACATTCACGCTGAACCCGCCGGAAGTGGTGACTACCAGCGGCTCTTCAACGCCGTCCACCGTTACCATGGTCAGACCTCCCGCCTCAGTGGTCGCCGATACCGTCAGGGTGCGGCTGCTGGTATATACGGTATCCTGATCCGGCGCCGTCACCGCAATCGTTGGCGGCACGGTGTCAATGGTCACGTTGATTTCCCTGGTGGTGGTCAGCCCGGCTGCGTCTTCCGCCACCACCGTGATCGTCTGGGGACCATCAGCACCGAAAATGGCCGTACCCGTAAAAGACCCGTTATCATCAACAACAGCGGCCTCGCCGTTTATGGTAACGGCCGCTCCCGGCTCCGTGGTTCCCGTCACCGTTACCGACCTGCTGTTCAGCAGGATACCGTCTGCCGGAGTAGCGACCTCCAGCGGCGGCGGAGTGGTGTCCGCAAGCACGGCGTAGCTGGAGAAGTGTTTCAGGTAGACGGTTACGGTATTGGTAGCCACGTCATACTCCGCTGTAAGCGGCTCTGCCTCATCCAAATAATACACATGAATCTGCCGTGGGTCGAAGGCAACGCCTTCCGGCACGTTTAATTTAAAGGTTACCTTTATCCACTTGCCTTCAGCGTACTCTGGCGTCCCCCCGCCCACCGGTTGTACGTGGAAGTCATACGGGGTCGCCACTAAATCGAGACCGGGGAACAGAATCTCGAAGTCCTCGATAAATGCAGGCGTTATGGTTAAAGTTGCATCTTGTTTCAAGGTACCAGCCTCGATTTCCACGCTCACCGACTCCGCGTTTACACCGGCATCCTCATCGCTCCTTATTACTGTTTCGGCGTAGGTAGCCAAGCCGGAGTTGCCAGCCAAATCACTACCCGATACAGTGATTACTATCTCGTCCGCTCCTTGAACCGGGTCATAAGTATAGCTGTATGTTTGTATCTGGCCTTCGACAGCAGTCATTGAGCCCGACTGCTCATTCTCTCCCTGCCGCACCGTTATGGCCGGCATACCGTTCAGGTCTTCAGAAGCCGTAACCGTAACTACGGCGTGTTCCTGATCCAGCTGGATCTGGAATACGGGAGCTGTAGTGTCCCTTGAAATTGAGACCTGAGAGGGATCGCTAACGTTTCCGGCGGCGTCGGTGGCAGTTACGGATATAGTATTTACTCCTTCGCCAAGCCGCAGGTCGGCGGAGAATTCGCCCGTGTCCGCATTCGCCCGGGCCTGAGCACGGAATTCCCCATTCACGTAAAACTGCAACCGCGCTGAAGCTTCGGCCGTACCCTCGATCCGCACCACTCTTAAATTGGTCGGCTGCCCGGGGGCGAGCTGCTGCTGTCCCGACGGGTCAAAGATTCCCAACAAATCAGGTGAAGCGGGTTTCACCGTGTCTACCCTGGCGGTAAGGGTCGCAGGCTCGCTCTCGTTTCCTGCTCCGTCCACAGCCCAATACGTGAGGGTATGCTCACCCTGCGGCATCTCTATGGGGCCGATATAAAGCTGCCTGTCGCCATCGTCAAGGGTGTAATAAACAGTTGCGTCGGTGTCTGTAACTATGGTCACTACCGGAGCACCATCGCCGCTGTTGTAGTACCCGCCAGAACCCGACGGGGACGGCGGTTTGACTGTCAAGTATGCCTTGGGGGCAATGGTGTCTATACTAACCGTACCCACCTGCGGCTCCGGAAGCCTTACGTTACCGGCCCGGTCCACCAGGCGAACCGTAACGGGCAAGTCGGTGCCGTTCATGCCGGGCTGGACGGGTAATCTGCCCGTATATGTCCCCGGCGACTGCTCCTCAAGCAAAATGTTGCTCCTTAAACCGACGACGCTGAAACTACCTGACAGCAGTTCTGGATCTGTGACGACCTCTACCACCATGTAGTCGCCGGCCTTAAGCACAACCGGGTCTCCCGTCTTCTGCGCACCGCTGGCGTCGTAGTATCGTATTTCCCAGGATAACAGCTCCGGCGCAACGGTGTCGAAAGTCACGGTCCCGGATATTTCGAACTCCTGACGGTTGCCCGCCCGGTCTACGAATTCCACTGCAACTGCGGCATTGGATGTCTCCTCCCCAGGCTGCACCGTATAGACACCCCGGTACAGGCCCGGCACGTCACCGTCCTCTTGCATGACCACCGGTTCTCGCCCCTCAATGGTGAAGCTGACGC
>NZ_BDGJ01000125.1:54555-58184 GCF_002207765.1 Calderihabitans maritimus | reverse complement strand
GCCTTAAGGGCACGAGAGGCGTTGTGGCTTGCCCCCAGGATTACGGGAGGCGTGGAATCTTCAGTGATTACCGGAAGCACTGCCGCCTCGCTTTCCTTCCCCGCGGCATTGGTAGAAGTAACAAGCCACTTGTTTAAACTGTCCTGCGCCAGCTCAACCTCTAGACTAAATTCGCCAACACCTTCGCCCAGTTGGTAAATCATAAGCAGTTGGTCCGCCTCATCCAGCCGGTCGTTTTCGTTTGCATCAGAATATATCTTGATCAGGAAGCCAGCCTCGGCTACGCCTTCCACGGTGTAAGTATCAGCGTTGATAACCACCGGAGCCCCTGGGCTGGTAACCGAAGGTGCTTCCGGAGCTGAGGTGGTGTCCACGGTGAAGGTTATGCTCGCTTGATCTCCTATGTTCCCGATGTCGTCTACGCCCCGTACATAGACGGTGTGCTCTCCTTCACTCAGACCGGTGAAGGTGCGGCTGGTGTTAAGCCCCACGTCTACCCAGGCACCGTCGTCTAATTTGACTTCATACCCAGCCAGGTCCAAATCGCTGCTACTATACTCTACGGTGAACTGGTCAGTGTTTATTACCTGTCCCCCTGCCGTGGTTATGGTAACCTCTGGACCGAAGGTATCCTTAACCGCAGGCTTGTAGGTGGAAAAGCCGCTTACATCAAAGGATAACCTTTCCTGTTCACTGTCATAGGTCAACTGCGTAATCACATCTCCCGCGTAGTTGCCGCTATCGTCGTACTTCTCTACGGTTACAAAATCGGCCACGTTGGAAGCATCGACAAGATGGACGATGTCGTTGAAACCTTCAATAAAATCGGTATTCACGGTGATAGTAGCGTTTATGCCTTTAAGGTAATTTACATCTCCTTGACCCACAATCCCGATGCCTGTAGTCTCGTCGAATTTGAGTACATTTTGCAGTTGCATCATTATGTTTTCCAGTTCATCTATATCGATGGTGGAGTTGAATCTGATCGAACCGAAAAACTCACCCGTCTGCGCATCGGTCTTGGTGAAGGTTAGGTTGGTAATGTTATGCAGGTCTTCCACTTCTCTGAATTTAGGTTCGTAGTCTATGCCCGGAATTTCCGGCGGCTCGATGTTGAGAAGCGCCACGTTGCCTTCAGCATCCGATAGGACAAATACCCCTTCCAGGGTTTCACCTTCCACGGTTACCGAGATTTTTATCAGTAAAGGCAGGAACTCGTTATTATCGCGGGTGTCCACCGTCCAGCTTACCGGATATGATCCCGAACTGTATGCACCCACGGAAGCCGTACCCAGGCTGACAAAATTCTCAAGGGAAAGGGGTATCTCCTCTCCCGATACGGGGATGGCTAATGCGCTTCCTACCTGCACTGATACCGACGCGCCTTCGGGCAGGCCCAGTATATCAAAGGTTAGAGTATCGCCCGTGTAGTAGATATGATCTTGATCTCCATCGGTGAACTGGAAGCCCACATCTGCCAGGTCGAAGGACGGCTGCGAAGCCGTTAAAACGGCGAAATTCCAACTGTAAAACAATTCGTTCCCGGCGTTGTCTATCGCGCAAACGGTAACCGTATAACCACCGTCCGGCAGGTCGATCGGTGGCGCCAGCTCTATGACTACTTGTGAGTCATCCGGTGCCCACGTTAGGGCGGTATCTGGAATTGATAACTCGTCAATGTTATCCCCCGTTATTACCGCCCAGAAGGAATCCCTTATCAGACCGCTCCCCGCATCGCTGATGGTGGCTCTGATGACCGGCCTCGGATCGCTGACGATGGTGTCAGACGCCGGGTTTATTCCTGTAATCTCCGGCGGAGTGGTGTCGGTGCCTTCGGAGGGTTCACCCGTTACTTCCAGCCCGTAGCGTTCTTCATAAGTTCCGTCGTACACCACCACTTCATAGTAACCGGGCGTCGTCAACGGTCCCTCCAGGATAACTTCCAGGGAATAGTTATCCCGTACGTTAATAGTGGAAGCACCGGTAACCTGCACGCCTTCCTGCTCCACCCACACGCTCCAGCCGGTCGGGTCGGCCCCGGCAAGGTTAATGCCTTCCAGGTATAAGGTGGTTTCCCCTGCGGCTACCGTACTGGATCCCAGACCGGTTATCACCGGTTCGGCAGTAACTTCCATATCGCTCATCCAGCTTACGGCAAACGGAATCTCGCTGCCGCCGGTCTCCAGGGAGATAAAGTAAAAGTTCGCTGACGAAAATCCCTCTGACAGCGTAAAACTGGGATAAATATACAGTCCATCACCTTCGTCAATCACCGTGACAGAGCTGCTAGACAGTATCACTTCATCACCGTTCTCCCCAAAGCTTTTTAAATAAGCGGTTACTTCCTGTTCCGGGTTAACATTGGCAAGCTCTACCTCCAGCAATACTTCTGTAGCTTCCTCTTCCACATATCTGGGGTAAACCCCTAATGCCAGAGGCGTGTCCACAGCTGTAAGTTGCAGCACCTCACCGGGTACTGGCTGGAGGCTCCCGGAAGGATAGACTTTAACTGTATAGTCCCCTGCTGCCAGCACCTGCCCTCCGGTAAACCCTGCCTCATTGAAGTAGGCCCAGATCCCTTCGAAAAACTCGTTCGCAAAAACTTCCGTGTCAACAGCGGTGACCACCGGAATGCCGCCGTCTTTCTCTATAACCACGATATAGTCGGCCTGGGCATCCAGGTTCGTTCCGAATATGGTCAGCTCAAACTCGCTGATACCAGCCGGAAGCATAGCTACGTCCAGGTAATCAAGGTAGGCACCACCCGGCTCCTCCGGGGGAAGGCCGCCTCCTTCCTCTACCGTGTGGAATGTTATATCCATCCAATCGTTGCCGTTCCCCGCCAAATCCCGGACGACTACATCGGGGATGTGGAGACAGTAATAGCCTTCGTAGGCGAACGGAGAATGGGTAACGGTAAGGGTATTGCTCGTCTCATCAAGGGTAACCTCCAGGTTATAATCGGCGCTCACATCCAACCCTGTATAGAGGTCCTCCAGCCAGATGATATTCAGATCGTTCGCCACGACGTCTTCATCAAATGTAACGGTTATCGGCGCATCTACGGCTACACCGTAGTCGCCGTTCGAAGGGTTGGAAACCAGGATGCCCGGCTTGGTTACATCAAGGCGGTAGTTTACCGACACGGATGCCGACATGTTCTCGGCGTAATCCAGGGCACGGACAAAAGCAACGTAATCACCTTCGACGGCATTCTGGTAAGGCCCGGGAGCCACATATTGAAACTGGTAGTCGGGCGCAAAACCGCTGAAAGCTGCAGTATTCCATGTCTCCTCCGGCACCCAGGCGTCTTGAACATCATCCCAGTACATGCCGGTGGCGGCCGACCGGATGGAAACCTCTACTTGCCTCAGGCTTTCTTCGGAAATCGTACCCTCTATGGGGACACGGCCGCTGAAGAGGCCGTTATTATCCGGGTCGGTGATGGTAATCACCGGCGGCGCGGTATCAGGCGCCTCCCCGGTGGTAAAAGACCAGCTTATTTCAGTTGAAAGCGCGTTTCCTGCCAGGTCTTCAACGGCACCAACAGGTATGGTAACCGTGTAGGTGGTATTGCCGGCCAAATCTTCCTGTGGAACAATAGTCAAGGTGTTATCAACAACATTAGT
>NZ_BDGJ01000125.1:0-54400 GCF_002207765.1 Calderihabitans maritimus | reverse complement strand
GGCAATAGGGGTTCCTCCCGGCGGGGCGACGGTAACACCATTCAGATTCTCGCCCGCCTGGACAAGCTCGTCAAATTCTACGGTTATTGCAACGTTAACCGGGACTCCCGTAGCGCCATTCCCAGGTGCTTTTTCGACAACCGTGGGCGGCGTGGTGTCGGGTGCGGGACTGACGATGATCGATAGCTGCCGGGTTGCAGTCGCGCCGCTCTGGTCAGCGACCTGGACCGTAAAGCCCCAGTTGCCTGCCGACAAGGGCGTGCCCGAAATCTGCCCTGAACTGCTTAAACTCAGCCCGTCCGGCAGGCTGCCGTCAACCAGGCTCCAGGTATAGCTTCCCACCCCGCCGGCAGCCGCGAGTTGGGCGCTGTAGGCTTGCCCCTCCGCGGCCGGCGGAAGCTCCGCAGTGGTTATCGCAAGCGGGATGACTTGATCACCTGTGGTGAACCTCCAGGAGCCTGCAAAGGAATTCCCCTCACTGTCGGTTACTATACCGGCCGAAATTGCAACCTCGTACGTTGTAGCAGGTCTGAGGTTATAAGTAGGGTCTATCACCAACGTATCATTATTGATAACTGTGGTTTGCACTCTGGCAACCTTATAAACTATTTCATAATAGTCCTCGGGGTTGGTAATGTTTATATAACCCTGGTAGTTGTCGCTCAGTTGTACCGGTTCTTTGAACACGATAACGATTGGCGCATCTACGGCCACACCGGTTTCGTAAGGCACCGGGCTGCGAGTGACCACCGCCGGGCCGCTGCCCGTATATTCTGTAGCCACATTTAAGGAAAAGTTCCTGTATACCGCCTGGGTCCCGTTGCTGGCCTCCAGGGCGAAGCTAAAGCTGCCCGCCGCGGTAGGAGTACCGTACAGGGTTATGCCGGATAAAATCTCCACCCCGTCAGGCAATGAACCGGAATAAAGGGACCATTCGAGGATACTCCCCACATTAGGCTGCATGGGTAATTCGGCCAGGTACTCCAATCCGACATAGCCGTCACCCAGCATGGGCGCGGCAATGTCTAGTTCTCTGGTAATCTCTTCGCCCGCAGACTCTGCCACCAGCCAAGGCTGGAAGTCGATGCTCCCGTCAACAGTATCACCATAGTTGATACCATCATGACTTGGGCCGTGGGGGTTACCCCAGAAATTAAGCGATGCTTCCACCTCGTTCGACCCTTCGTGGTCTATTCCGTAGCCGTTGTCGATTATATTGTTCCATTTTACTTCTACCCTAGAACCATCTGCATTCGGTCCCAACTCAATACCGGCACCTGTGTTGCCGGAAATAATGTTTTTCTGAATATAAACGGTTCCTCCTGTATGCTCATCCACATACACGCCATCTATACAACCGGAAATTATATTGTTTTCGATGTACACAAGCCCATCCTGCATGCCGGTAATCGAAATCCCGTGAGCGGCCCCGGTAATGGTGAAGCCTGTTATCCTCCGGGTCCCGTAAGAACCCGGCACCGGCTGAAGGGTGAAGGCATCACCACTCGCAGGGTGGATGATAGTAGCTTCCGGACCGTTGACCGAAGTGATGGTTACATCCTTGGTGATCACAACATTCTCGTTATACGTACCATCGTGGACGACAATGGTATCGCCGTTCCTGGCCGCCTGCAGCGCACGAGTTATCGTTCCGTAGGGGTTAGTATCACTGCCGTCTCCTTCCGTATCACTGCCGCTATCATCCACATAGATTACTGCGGGAGGAATTGCTGCGGTGGTAAAATGCAGGAGCTCGAAATTCGAAGTGTTGTACATGTTGCCCACAGTGTCCTCTACGGCCCATGTTGGCAGGTAAAGGGTATACTGTGTAGAATGCTCAAAAGTAGCGTGATTAATGGTGAGGGTATTCCCCTCGATTACACAACTGATCCCCCCCACCATATTTCCGTCATTGTCCCAAATTTCAATAAGATTAAGTTGATCTCCCTCCCGGACAGGCTCGCTGAATGTTATTACAATGGGTTCATCCACCGCAACGTCGACTGCCCCATCATCAGGCGAGGTGCTGGCGACAATTGGGGCTTGGTTATCCACGTAGGCCCAAGCTAAAACCTCGTCCATCCCGTCATTGTCGGGATCATAGGAAACGGTAAAGCTGTCATTGTATGCGGTGACGCCCAGAATATCGTTGCTGTCATCCGAACTTCCTGACGGGGATGACAGGCTGAAGCTGCCTGTAAACTTGCCGCCGCTACCGAAAAGGCTTACATTGATAGGAGCTGATGGCCAATTGTCGCACGCTACCTCTACGGTAACACTTCCGCTCCCCTTTGCCTCGTCGTATAGAGTCACGTAAACGGTTTCATAGGACTTATAGGTATCCCTGTCAAGCTCCATGTAGACCGTCTTGAAGCTCCACGTCACCTCTGCATTTGGGTTGCCTGCCCGGTCCACGACCGCCCCGGCAGGAACAGTTACAGTATAGGTTTCACTCCAGGCCAAGGATGAATATAACGTAAGAACCAGCGTGTTGCCGCCGATAATCTCCTTAGAAGCAATGTTCTGGTAGTTGCCGTAATGATCGACAATCCTAATATTGCCGGATTCACTACCCCAATTAATCGGCTCGTCAAAAACAACGTTTACAGTGGAAACACCCGGGTCTACCCCCCTCGCATCCCTAAGGGGGGATAAAGAAGTGTATTGCGGAGGATCGTCATCGACAGTTGCGGTATCACCGTAATTAGCACCATAAGTAACGAAGATTATGTCTCCATTGGTGACCTGCAGCTGATCGCTAGTATCGTTTGACCCGCTAGCAACGAGAGTAAAGGTTCCCCTGAAAGAACCCGTGGCGGCATCGGTTTCGGTAAGCCGGACCGTAATGCCGGCTGCATCGCTTGTGCTGGTTACCGTAATGTCCACCGTCTCCACTGCCGAATTATCTCGATTGGCAGAGAAATCTGTAACACTTACGGTAACCGTGGAGCCTGTGTTGTAATACTCTTTGTCAAGCTGTACCGTAATGTTCTGGGCTACCGCTTCCGGCGCGCCGGCTGCGAGAATGCCCGCCACAAGGACAAAACCAACAAGGACAACTAACCACCCGTAACTTTTTCTTTGTCGTCGCACTTGGCGATCCACCTCCCTGATTCCTGGTTACTTGAACATAGGGTTTTTGAACTGCGGGGTCCCGGCCTATCCCTTATAACCCCTGATAATGGTTAAGGTAATCCCCGTCTAACGTTCAGCGCCTTCCGGTACCCGAAAAGATTGGAGCAAGGAGAATACCGGTACAGCTTCCCCGCCAGACAGGCAAAACTTCCCAAGTATTATACGGCGGCTTCTGTTTCATTTCAATCACCCTAGGGGGGTGATATTGAGATAACCCCCGGGGTGATTTTTCGAATTTTCCAAAAGGATTCAGGAAACTTCTGTCAAATATATCGGATATATGGATACATGAGTACAGGTTGTTATTTTTTTCATGCCTGGTCGACAATTTCTATCACCCTACGGGGATACGTAGTCTGGGGTGTTTTCGTTGAAATCCAAGTGTCTTTCGATCAAGACCTTCTGGCCTCTGGCGGCAACGTTAGGTTGCGTCTATGGTTGTGCCATCACCTTTCCCGTGTTTGGACCTGCACTGAAAGCTTCTGTTAAGGATTCCAGTTTTGTCCCTTTAAGCATCAATGGCCTGCTGTTTTTATCACTGGGGCTCATCCCGAAGCCGGGAACGGTGTTAAAATGGGAACGACACTCGAACTACTACCTAGTGCTGGCAGCATTAGGTGTAGTTTTGAGCAGCCTGTGGTTCCTGTTGCCTTCTCCCCTCAGGTTCGTTACCACCGGATTGCTAGGAATGGCACTGGCCAGAATAGTCGTTTTCTGGTCCCAATCATTTTTAACCCGGATCCCTGCTACATCTAGGGGTTGCGTTTTGGGGTTTTCCCTGTTTCTGGCCTACTTAGCGCTTTATCTTTTCACCGTTACCATTCCGGTACTTAATTCCGCTCTGGCTCCTGGCCTCTCTTCCCTCCTGGTTCTAGGTTCCGCATTTTTCCTTAAATTTCCGGGCCGCCCTTCAAGCGACCGGGCCCTGTTGGATCAAAAAAAGACCACTCAGGGTATGTCTCGTCCCATCCCCCGTATCAATAAATGGCGCCTTTATGCCGTGATTTTCGGGATTTACATTACCGCAGGTATTACCTACGCCGGTGTCTATCCTCGCTTTGAACCTTACGCCGAAATAGAACGTTTTTACAATGTGCTGCCTTTCATGGCAACGGTTTTCCTGGCCGGAATGCTGGCAGATGCGGCGGGTAGAAAGCTCCTCCTCTACCTCGGCCTTGCTTCGCTAGGCGTTTCCTTTACCTTTTTCGCCACTGTAAAAGGAATCCCGGGGTATTTTCTGACGCAGACAGCACTGCAGTCAGGTTGGGCTTTTTTGGACCTTTTTGTCTGGGTCATCCTGGCAGATTTGGCTGCTGCCAGCAACCAGACCGAACAGTTTCACCACGGCCTAAGCGCTATGCTACTGGGTGTGCTGCTGGGTTCGCTTGTTTCCCTTCTTTTGGTCAACCTTACCGTGTCGCCAGCATTTCTAACCGTCGTGGCGCACATACCTCTCTTTATGGTCGTGGCCTTCCTATGGGCGATTCCCGAAACTCTTTCCCGGCAGCCCAGCTCCCCCGATATCAACTGCGTGGACATTTCGCTTCTGGAGTGTTTTCATTCCCTGACCCCCCGGGAGCTGGAAGTAACCCGGCTTCTGTTACAGGGAAAAACCAACAAAGAACTCTGCCAGGAACTTTCCATTTCTCCCAATACCGTTAAAACTCACCTGCGGAACATCTTTCGCAAGACGGGTTTCCCCAACCGGGATCATATGATTAGGGAAGTTGAAAAGCTCCTTGCTAAAAGAAACTAATCCGGCCTGGCCCCACCGGGATGCAGGCCAAGCTCCAGAAGGGGTGAGCTTAACCCGTGCCAGAATGCATAAGCCCGGGGAAAACCCCCGGGCTTTGCTACTGCGTTTCTTCGAATATCAACAGCAGGTGCGAACCTGCACTATACCGCACGAACACGCTTCTCAAGAGCAGTTGGCCTTTCTCAACCAGTCCTTCCAGCGTCTCATTAATACTACCTCCAAACAATTTGTCTCGCCCTTTGAATTTTTTCCTGAATTAACCATGCCGACACTCACAATAAACCACAACAGCCCGTTTGGTAAAACCATTTAGAGTAGCATTTTCCCCCACCAGTTTGGCCCAAACCATACCCATGAAAAGACAAAAGGGCGGCCTGTCTCTAGACCGTCCCATTCAAGTCAAGAACCGTCCCCGGCTTGAACGTCCCCGGCTTGAAAAATTAAGAGCACACCCCAAAAAGGGTGCGCTCCTATGTTATACGGCTTATTCAATGGGTCCCGGATTGCTTTCTTGAGCTCCGTCAACTGTATCGTCGGTATCTCCATCGTTGTTCAGGTCATAAATACTGCTGAAAGCGTGAGAGCGAATATCCCACTTGTTGGCGCTCTTGGCAATCCGCGGCATGTAGGCGTCTACATCTACGAAGGTGTCGTGGCAGGAAGCGCAGATGGATTCCGCAGTGAACTTCAACTGTATTCCGTCAGTGTACTGGTCATGGGCGCTGTGGCAGGTAGCGCAGTCCATAATCTGGGCGGCATAGTGTTCGGACTGGATGAAGTCGATGTACTGCTGGTGGTGTCCCTTGCTGAAGTTATTAGCCCACAGGTGCTTACTGTATGAGCCGTCTCCCGATGCATCACTCTCTACCTTCAGGTCGCTTACAACTACCGGATTGCCGTCCTTATCAAATACTGTGTAGCTGGCCTTGGTAAAGGTAATCGGCTGGTAGTTTGCAACAATCAGAAGTTGATCCTGTCCGGGTACGAAGCCGTATGCGTCGGAACGTCCTGCATAGTTGCGGTTGCTACCACGGATATGGCACTGACCGCAGACGTCCAGCTTCTGGGCCAGGCTCAGCTTGGCCGGGTTGATGATGTTTTCCGGAGTAGGATACTTGACGTGGTTAGCGCCGGGTCCGTGGCAGGCCTCGCAGGTAATACCGGTGTCACGGAAGTACTGGTCTTCTATTGTAGGATCGTAAGCCGTATTTACAGCGTCAATGTTAATACCGGTGGCGTGGCAGGAACCACAGCCGACATCCCAGTCTTTATCGTCGGTAATAGCCTTGTAAGCTGCCCAACCGGCGGTTGTGCCAGCGTACCCGGTGGTCCACATAACCGCGTTACCGCTACCGACTCTTAGACCGTCGTCCACACCGTCGCTGCTCCAGCCATTGCTCTCGAGGAGGCTGTCCTGGAAGACGTAGCGCTGCTTCCACTTGACACCAAGGGTATAGAGTACGTTGTCGGGAGTAATCGCGCTTCCCGTTCTGCCATCGATGGACGGATCGGCGAAGCTGCTGGTGGCCCAGTTCTGCAGGGCTTCTGGACGGAAGTTGGTGAAGTAGGTCCATTCGGTGGCGTTTCCGTTGGCGTCAACGGTTCCGATGTCCGCCGCGTCAACACCCGCTGCCAGCAGTTCAGACTCGGTAGGAGTACCAGTCTCAACAGGCATGATCTTCTGGGTGTGCTTGACCCGGTTGACCCAGCGGTCAAAGGCATCCTGATCGTAGGCCATTACTATACTGCTGGCATCCGGCCAGGCGCCGCTTGTCCACTTGACGTATACCTTGAATACGTCAGTCTCGTGCTGTTCTTTGTAAGGTGCGGCTTGCTCCTCATGACACTTGGCACATTCCTTCCAGCCGACATAGTTGTTAAACGCCAGGGTAGATTTCTGCGCATACAAGCCGTTTTGGGTGGTGGCAGTAGTTGTTACGGACATTCCAGTGTTAGCAGCATATCCTTCGTTGCCGTCGCCCTTCTTATGGCAGGTCTCGCATACGCCCATGTTGGGCTTCCGCTTCAGGGCGGAGGAACCGGCAATTTCCTTGAGGTTCTCCAGCGCGATGTCGCTGCTGGTGCCCGGTCCAACAGTAGCGTTCCAGTAATCCTGGTCAACACCGTGGGCCACGTGGCAGGTCAGACAGGTTACCCGGTTGTTCTCTTCAAAGTCCAGGCCGGGTTCGCTACCATGCCAGTTGAAGCCCACTTGGTGACGGTAAGCTTCGGAATAGGTACCGTTCAACATTTCACCGGAACCGTTGGGCTCTGTATCAGTGGTATCCTTGTAGACGTTCTCCGTATTGTAGTCGGTATGACAGGCGCCACAGAAAGTGTTCAGGCCGGAAATATGGGTTACGCTTTCCGTAGCTTCCAGGTAGTTACTGATGATCATCTTGACCTGGATGGCCGGTGTACCGTAGACCCGGTCGCCAACACCGCTCAGATCTACGCCAGTAATTACGGTGTAGCCGTTGCTGTTGTCTACCTTAGCTCCCCAGCTCACCTTGCCATTGTCATACACATTTACTCCGTACGGATAGCCCTTAATCAGCAGGGCAGGTTCGCCGTTGAAGTACACTTTGTAGCCTACGCCAGTCTCATAGACCACACCCGTGGTGGTTGCATCAATGGTAATGGATCCCAATTCACCCAGGTAGGTAAAGCCTCCGGCGGGCTTTCTCGCCGTAGCTACACCGTTCGGATCGGGATGCAGGATCCGCGCGTTGCCGCCCTGTCCGTGCGGGCTGTGGCAGCTCTCGCAGCCAAATTCGGTAGCCCACTGGGTAACAGTCTTGCCGTACTCGGTAGTTCCGGTAACCGCAACGGTGCTACCGCCGGGTGCAGCCGAGATCTGAACCGCACCGGTTACGTTGTGGTTGGACAGGTAAGCTTCCGCGCCGGTACCGAACTTACCGCCAAACGTCCGGGCAGTCGTATTCCCGATGTAACCATCCTCAACATTGTAAGTGGTAGTTACCGTACCGTCGTGGCAGGCCATACAGGTTTCATAGACGTTGTACCACTGCAGCAAAGAGGGACCTACCGCGGTGTGCGTTGCGTGACAGGAAGCACACGCGTCGGTGTCCTTAGAATAGTTACTGTGAATCCTGTAGTTGGCCGGTGCCTGTTCGTTAGGCAGGTAGATTTCAAAAGGATAATTGGTAGTACCGTCACCGCTGAACGCGTCCTTGCCCAGGTTGCCTACACCGTTATACACATATTTGCCCGTGGAGGTGTAGTACGACGTGCCTGTAGCAGGGTCACGGTACTTCGCCTGCTCTGCCCAGGCAGCTCCCGCGAAGACGGCTACCAGCACCAAGCTCAGGACCAGAGCCAAGCTCAGTCTTCGCATTAACTTTCCTCCTCCTTTATTAATTGGCGGCGCTTCGTCATGCCTGTTTCCGCTACCCTCCCTTCCCGGCCCGATTGACGAAACACCTTTTATGGTAAAAGCGGCCTGCGGCCACTTTACCATCAATGGCTAAGAGATGTCCCCGAAGGAGGAACATTTACATTCTTTTTTCGGTTTTCAAAGAACTGACAAATGTATGCGGAAAATTGTGAATTATGTCACTTGGGGAAGTTAATTAAATATGGCTTGCTACAACCACTTTCTATTCTAGCATCCTTGTCCCACATTGCGCATTGGACAAACTGCCTGAATTTGCCAGGCCTTTGGTAACCACCTGTTCCTCCCCATGGACATCCTTTCTTTCCTTCTAGCAGGTATTTTGGTCCTACTTTCTTAGGGCCTAAAGTCCCTTATTTATGTCTAAAACCCGCGAAATAAATACCCAGCCGGGAAGATCCAATGAGATAGCGGGAAACCGGACAACGGGAAAGGGGACAGGTACCCAGCTTAAGCAAAAAAAATCCCGCTAAAGCGGGAACTAGGATCCAAGATTACTTGAGGTCATTCAAGCGCAGCTTTTTACGCACCGCAAAGGCGGCCGCCTCTGCCCGGTTGCTCAAATCCAGTTTGCTTAGGACTGCGCTGACATAGTTTTTTACTGTTTTGGGGCTGAGGAACAACTCCTCGGCAATCTCCCGGTTGGTTTTCCCCTCAGCGATTAAGGCCAGGATTTTTTTCTCCTTCTCATTAAGAACGGCTAACTCGTCTTCCTGACTGCCGGCCGCGTTTTTCATCATCTGCAGCACTTTCCCGGTAATGGACGGGTCGAGGAGAGATTCGCCCCTGCCCACTCGCTTCACGGCATTTATCAACTCCGTGCTGGAAATCTGCTTCAGTATATACCCGCTGGCACCGGCCATGATAGAAGCCATGATGGCTTCATCATCAGAGTAGGAAGTGAGCATGACCACCCGGGTGTTGGGGTTTTCCGAAAGAATCTCCCGGCAGGCTTCGATGCCGCTGCCTTCGGGGAAGCGCACGTCCATGAGGATTACATCCGGAGAGTACTGCCGTGCTTTTTCTATTGCTTCCTCCGGGGTAGCCGCTTCCGCCACCACTTCCAGACTCGGGTCGCTGCGCAATATATAACCTAGACCCACCCTGACCATTTCATGGTCATCAACCAGCATGAGTTTTAGCCGTTCCATTTTCTTCCCTCCAGTACGGAATAGTTATTTCTATTTCGGTTCCCTGTCCTTCGCTGCTGACGATCCTCAGCGTACCCTTCAGGCTCTTTACCCTCCGGGCAATATTTTTTAATCCTTGCTTTCCTTCCTGTTCCGCCCTGGTAAGCACCTCGTCTACATTGAAGCCCTTCCCGTTATCAATAATTTTCATCTCTACCTGTTCCGGTCCCAGCCTGACCCGGATTTCAGCTTTGCTGGCCCGGGCATGTTTTTGAATGTTGGCTAAAGCTTCCCTGGCGATGTGATACAGTTGATTTCGTTGAAAAGGGGTTAGCTCACGGCTGTCAGTTTCTTCTACGATAAGATCCGGCGCCACCGTAGAAGTGACGGCGAATTCGGCTACCAAGTCCTGGAGTTCCTGCCGCAACTGGGTATCCCTGAAGTAATAATTGGGCAGGTCCATGATGTAATGTCTTATATCCCGGATGGTTTCATTCAGCTTGTTGATGGAAAAGTTAAGATGACTCAAGGCAGCCTGTACCTTTTCCCCTTTAGCAAGCAGGTTCTTGCAGTGCTCCAGCCGCAAACCTATGCCATAGAGGGACTGGATGGTTCCGTCATGTATCTCCCGGCTGATGCGCTCTCTTTCCTTTAAAATTGCATGCCGGGTTTCCGCCTCCTCAATACGCTTGCGGCTTTCTACGTCAAAAATTTTCAGGATGCGGATAATACAGAAGGAAATACCGATACCGCAAATGAGCCGGAAAAACTGTACGGGCAAACCGGTAACGGCCATGAAGGATTCATAATTCAACCAAGAGGCCGGAAAAAAATTGCTCTTCGGAACGATCAGTCCTGTCAAGAAACCATAAGCCGCAAAATATATGGAAGCCCAGCGCATACTCTCAGTCAGGAAGGGCATTTGGAGCTTCTTGAGTTCGGCCACCTGGAGGTAAAGACCGTAAGCGGACAGCATAGCCGCCGGAAAACCCAGCATATAGCGGGCCAGCGCACTCATCCTACACATCCAATCAACAGGGTCAGATAAAACCCCATACAGGGTGACAACAGATACGCTCCAAATTATAAAAAGGGTTACCGGAACCGCTTCCAGCCATCTGGACAGGCCCAGTGTGTGTATCAGAAGCCTGACCCCGAAGAAGAACAGGGCCAGATAGGAAAAGGCCAGCAGGACATGCGCCCCGATCCTTAGCTGCAGGATGGTTTCGGGACGGTATATTTCCCGCCAGATGGGCAGGAAAGCCGGCGTCCAGTCGGCAAGGCCATGTAACAGGCCGAAAATACCTAGAAGCCATAACGGTCGCGCAAGGATAAAGTTGCTACCGTTCTTGTTCTTGATAAGGATGGCAAAACCCATCATAAAATAGACCAGGCCGTAGACAAAATAAATCAGAGGAAAATGCAGCTTAACAGCCTCATAAACCAAATTCATGTGTTCAGGCTCCCGTCCAGTTAATCTTATTTATGTAAATTGGACAAAAATCTTTATAATCCTACTTAAAAGGGCGTAAAGCCTAAAAATTAAAAGGACAGGCCCTTAAGACCTGTCCTTCTACCCTATGGTCGGAGCGACTGGATTTGAACCAGCGACCCCCACCACCCCAAGGTGGTGCTCTACCAAGCTGAGCCACGCCCCGACATGCTCCACTTGTGTCGACAAACTATATTTTAACGGGTGCCGAGCCAAAAGTCAAGGCCATAGACCATCAAGTTTCTAGATGGACCAGAGTTTCGTTTACCGTCAGGGTTTTATTCCTAATTCTTTCATCTTCCGATATAAAGTGCTCCGCCCGATACCTAAAAGACGAGCAGCAGGGGCAATCTTCCCCTCGGTTTGGGCTAAAGCCTGCAGAATCGCCTCCCTGGTTTGTCGCTTTAGCAGGGACTGCTGCATACCTGCCTCAGAGCCAGCTGCATTTTTTATTTCGGCAGGTATATCTTCTACCGTCAGGAGAGGTCCGTCTGCCATGGCGACCATGCTTTCAATACAGTTTTTCAGCTCTCGAACATTGCCCGGCCAAGAATAGGCAAATAAATACGTATATACTTCCTCTGCTATCCCCAAAGGTGGCTTCCCTAATGTCTGGCAGGTTTGGCGAACAAAGTAAGGCACCAGATCCCATATATCTTCCTTTCGGTAGCGGAGAGGAGGTACATCAATGGTTATCACTTTCAGCCTGTAGTACAAATCCTGACGGAATAACCCTTCAGCGACTAGGTCTGATAAGTTCTTATTAGTAGCCGCAATAACCCGAACATTAATTTTGCGCGCCTTGGTGTCTCCAATTCTAAATACTTCCGCTTCCTGCAGCAGCCTCAGCAGCGCTGCCTGCGCATTGAGAGCCATATCGCCGATTTCATCTAAAAAAATAGTACCTCCATCGGCCAGCTCAAACTTTCCCGGCCGTCCGCCGCGCTTGGCTCCTGTAAAAGCCCCATCGGCATAGCCAAAAAGTTCGCTTTCGATCAAAGTGGAGGGTAAGGCGGCACAATTAACGCCGATAAAAGGACCTTCTCGCCAGGGGCTGGCTTCATGAATGTAACGGGCGACGATCTCCTTTCCGGTCCCGCTTTCTCCCTGAATGAGCACCGTAGATTTGGTCTGCGCCGCTTTAGCCGCCCTCTCAAAAACTTTCCTGGTTATTTCACTGCGTCCTACCCATAAAGGCGTTTCCGCCTCTTTTTTATCGGCTGGATTTACTTGCAGTACCCCCACAACGCCCACCGTATATCCCTCATCATCTGTTACTTCACGCAGCCGCGGCCTGATTCTTAGGCCCGACTTCTTTTCCACCTCAAGCTCCAGATCCCCGCCATCAATTTTCCAGTTCTTGTTCCCACAAAAAACATCTGAAGCCGGGCGGCCGATAATTTCTTCTCGACGGCGACCCAGCAACTGAGCCCCTGCCCGGTTTATTTCAGTAATTACTCCGTCCCCATCGATAGCTATAAAACCTTCACGCAGCATCTCTGCGGCCAATCGAATTCCTTGCTTGCAAAAACGAAAATTACGTTTGAGTTCTATAAGCTGCAGATTCTGTTCTATCATCCTCGCTCCCATGACGACTATTTCTAATAAACGTTCTTTCTGGTTCGCTGCTTCACCGGAAACATCCAGAACTCCTACAATATCGCCTCTGGAATTCCGCAGCGGTGCCGCCCAGCAAGACAAAAAGTGATTCTCCTGCACAAAATGTTCCCAGCCCCGCACCTTTACCGGAGCCTTTTCCGCCAGAGAAGTACCAATAGCATTTGTACCCTTAATATCTTCCCGCCAGTTGGCTCCGGGAGACAGATATACCTGCTGGGCCTTGGTCATAAAAGGAGGATCTCCCAATGCTTCCAGGATATATCCTTCGCCGTCACAAAGTAGCACCATGTAATTTAAGCCTTTTAACAGGCGAAAGACATAAGGCAAAACCGGTTTTCCCGCTTGAATTAAATCTTCCTGGGCCTGGCAGCGTTCCCGTAACCGGGGTTTGGATAAAATTTCGTTGCTACCCACACGCTGGTAATCAACTTCCAACGCCTTGCAGCGCTGCCAGGACCGGTAAATTGTGGGATCGACTTCATCTACCGGCCCTTCACCGGTGACAAAACGCCGCCAGACATCGCTCATATTTATACTACCTCCAATTCCGTGGCTTTCTTACCCGCCTCCCAGCGGCGGAAACAGGGATAAAGTATCCCCTTCACTCAACTGGTAATCCAGTTGGGCGTGGCGACCGTTGACTAAAATCAAGGCCGCTTCTTCCTCAGCAATGTTCAAATCTTTAATTACCTCACCGACGGTGGTCCCGGGATTATATTCCCTGGTTTCCACCTTAAACCTTCCTGTACGCAACGTAGCAAATAATTTTACCGTTATTTTCACAATACCACCTTCTAAGGACATAATATCATACCTCTGGCCCAAAGACAATCGCCGCAGGCGGGCCGCCCGCCATCGCAGTCTCCTTCCGCCCGGTTAACGACATCACAACCGTCGAGCAGCTCGCAGTCAGGGCAGGAAGGATATAGACTATTGGCCACCCGATAACGAAACTCCAGGTAATCTTTCTTGCTCCAGATTTTTTCAAGGCTTTCGGTTGTCAATTTACCAAAATGGAAAGGTGCCACATCTTTGGTGCGACCGTAAAAATATTCTTTACAGCCATGCAAAAAGCGATAACATGGACTCACCCTGCCATCCCAGCTAATTACCGTACTTTGCCCCTCCACGAAGGCACAATGGCGTTCAGTTACCGGCCGGTGCTTGGGGAGTTGCAGCGAAACCCGGTGAAGCAGGGCCAGGTTACGGGCTTTAGCCAGTATTGTCTCGTCTTTTTCTGAAAGTTCAGGATCAAACAACGCCTGGCCGACCTGTGCCGGTGTTGTAACCATTAAATGGCTGACCAGTAATTTTTCTACATGGCATTGAGCGGCCAACTTGATAAGTTCCGGTAATTGCTCTTTATTTTTCTCTTGCCAAACTGTTTCCCACCACCACGTAACTCCCGGTGTTTCCCGGATGGTATGGCCTAGTTCCAATAGTTTCCGGCTAACTTCGCCCGCTTCCGTCCCTCTAACCCGTTGCTGCACCGTTTTGTCCGCCCCATCCACGGAAACAATTATCCTCTCGACACCCAGCTTGGCCAGCTCTACGATTTCCACGCTCGTCAACAGCAATCCATTGGTTGTCAAAACAATTTTTCCCTGGAACGCAACACGCAGACGGCCCAGCCACTCCCAAAAATGACTGTGTAATAAGGGTTCCCCCAGACCACCCAGAACTATCTCCTGCAAATACTGGAATCGGGGTAGCTCGTGCAACAATTTAGAAAAGATGATTTCTTCCATTTCGCCTTGGCGCCCGGGCCAACTGTGGCGGTAACACATAGAGCAAGATAAGTTACACCGATTGGTCAGTTCCACGTAGAGTTTGCGTAAGGTGGGCCCGGGTTTGAAAACCACTTCCCAGTCTGTGTTGCTGTATGGTCGAAACATCATACTCCACCTTTTGGGAAAAAAGGACTTTCCAGCAGGAAAGCCCTCATTTCCATTTCTGAATTTTTTACAGCCCTAAAGCCTGTTTCTTTTCAGAAGTAGGAACACCAGTTTCGTCCCAACCTCTTATTTGATAGTAGGCCGGCAGCAGTTCTGACAGGCGGTGTACATGCCCTTTAGAAGGACCTTCAGGAATGGGTTCTTTTAGCAACCGCTCGGGTAAGGTATCATCCTGGGCCCCGTAACCTTCCTGCAGGTTGAAAATCCGTTCATTATTCCAGATCCGTTCTCCGCAGGTCAACAGTTCATCAACGTCAAGGTTCAACCCGGTAGCTGCATTGTACAAATCAGCGTAGTCTTGGGCACTAAGGGCAAAGGACGTGAAGAGGCACAGCCCCATACTATCAATAACCGCCGTCAAGTCCTGGAAGGTCTTAACCCACTCGGCCTTACCCTCCACGGCAAAGCGGTCCAGTTGTTCGGGAACACCCAGTACCTCAGGAGATATCATGTAGCCCCGGACATGGCAGCCGCCCCGGTTAGAAGTAGCGTACTGCAAACCATGGCCCTGCACACCCCGCGGGTCGTAGGCAGGCAGTTCCTGCTTTTTCACCGTCATGGCCACCTCGGGATGACCGTACGCTTCGCACAGCCGGGCAGCGCCCAACGCCAACTTGGCACCAAACCCTTCTCCTAGACCCATCTTTCTGGTCCATTCAACAATGGCTTCGCCGCTGCCCCACTTCAGTTCGGGCCCGTCTAATTCTTCCGGTTTGATATAACCCCGCTGGTAAAGTTCCATAGCCGCGGCAATGGTAGCGCCGGCAGAAATAGTATCCAAACCCATTTCATTGCACCAGTTGTTGGCCTTAATTATCGCTTTAAGGTCAGATACACCGCAGTCGGAGCCGTAGGCCCACACCGTTTCATATTCCGGGCCGCCTCCTTCTTCTCCGTCAACGCGGCAGTAGCGGCCACAGGCGATGGGACAGCGATAACAGGGATCCCTCTTTACCAGATATTTCTCCGCCAAGGTTTCACCGGAAATTTCATCGGCCGGGGCAAAATAGGCTTCTTGGAAGTTCTTGGTGGGGAATATACCGTTTTCATTGATCACATTTACCAAGACGGCAGTACCGTAAGACGGCAATCCTTGGCCGGTTACCGAATGCTCTTTGATCTTTCTCATAACACCGCTAACTACTTCTCTAAACCTATCCGGTTGGGCTAATTCTACCTTACCACTGCCCCGTACCACTATGGCTTTTAGGTTTTTCGAACCCATCACTGCACCGACTCCCGAACGGCCGGCGGCCCGGTAGCGGTCATTCATCACCGCAGCAATGGGGGAAAGGTTTTCCCCGGCAGGACCGATGGTCAGAACGCGGGCTTTTGGATCACCCACCTCCTCCAGCAATAAGTCGGTTGTTTCACCCACCAGCTTGCCCCAATACTTGGCCGCCGGCCGGATTTCTACCTGGTCGTCCTTGATGTAAATATAAACAGGTTCTTTGGCCTTTCCTTCCACAATTACCATATCATAGCCGGCAAATTTAAGTTCTGCTCCCCAGTACCCTCCCGAGTTGGAAGAAGCTATGGTGTTGTTGAGGGGGGATTTGGTCACTACCATATAACGGCCGGAAGTAGGAGCAGGGGTTCCGGTCAGCGGACCGGTAATGAAGAAAATTTTATTTTCCTCACCGAGCGGGTCAATACCGGCCGGAATCTCCTCGGCCAGCATTCTGCCGCCGAGTCCCCTCCCTCCAACAAACGCTTTGGCTTTATCGACAGGCAGAGGTTCAGTGACAATCGACCCTGTAGTGAGGTTCACCCGCAAAATTTTTCCTGCATATGCATTCATGTCGATCTTCCTCCTTTTACTATTTACTATAATTCTATACTCTCCCGTGTTAAAAGAAATTACCAAGCTCTTCTGAAAAATTATAATGCACTTTTGTAGATTTGGATCACATCATCCGGCGTTGCCTTCCGGGGGTGGTGAAGCTCAGGCATCTTTCACAGCATTCTAGACCATGGCAAGAATATCTTCTTCTTTGGTTCCTAATTCCTTGAGACCGCCAGGAATACCTATATCCCGGGACAACTGCCTGATGGCTTCCAGGGCTTTGTCCGCGGCTGCCCGCACAGATAAGCCTTCAATATTTTCACTTATAGCTTCAGCAATATCTAAGCCTTTTCACCTCCCCCAGCAACTTTGCCTGCTCGCATGCCCCTTAAAGCTGACACCCGCATAGAAAAAGGCGTAAACCTGGTCAAGATATCCTTAATTTCATTGTTGCAAAAACCATGCCATTATTTGCAGTTCTCATAGTTTTCAAAATTCACGGCCTATTTTTTCGATTGCTTAAGCCTCAAGAAATATTGTCCGGGGCAACAACTGTTTTATAATGACACATCCGCTTCCGCAAAGTGTTTCATAATATTACATTATTCCGCTGTTCCTCGAAAAATTCCCAACTACCCCGGTACATACCGCGAAAACAGGGTATGGCCCGGCTTGCGCCCGGGCCATACCCTGCTCTCGATTTTTGAGCTTTGACGGTTTGGCTGCTTACTAAATTTTGGGAAATTATAGTGCGTTTTTGTAGATTTGGATCACATCATCCAGTGTTGCCTTCCGGGGGTTGGTGAAGCTGCAGGCATCTTTCATAGCATTCTGGGCCATGGCAGGAATATCTTCCTCTTTGACTCCTAATTCCTTGAGACCGCCAGGAATACCTATATCCCGGGACAACTGCCTGATGGCTTCCAGGGCTTTGTCCGCGGCTGCCCGCACAGATAAGCCTTCAATATTTTCACCCATGGCTTCAGCGATATCTGCAAAACGCTGGGGGTTGGCGATCAAGTTGAAGCCTTCTACGTGAGGCAACAGAACAGCGTTACATACGCCATGGGGCAGATTATAAACACCACCCAACTGGTGAGCCATAGCATGGACATAACCTAGCCCGGCATTATTAAAAGCCATACCTGCCAGAAATTCGGCATAGGCCATCTTATCCCGGGCTTCAAAATCATCACCATTGGCCACCGCCCGGCGCAAGTACTGACTGATCAGCCTGATAGCCATCAAAGCCGCAGAATCGGTAACAGGAGTAGCATCAGTGGAAACGTAAGCTTCTACTGCATGGGTTAAAGCATCCATCCCTGTTGCCGCCGTTAAGGAAGGAGGCTTCTTCATCATTAACAAGGGATCATTTATGGCCACGTTAGGCGTGCATCGCCAATCGACAATAGCCATCTTTACCTTGCGTTCAGTATCGGTGATAATACAGAACCGGGTCATTTCACTAGCCGTCCCCGCAGTGGTATTCACTGCAATCAAAGGAACCATCGGCTTGGTAGATTTGTCTACTCCCTCATAATCCCGAATGTTGCCGCCGTTAGCAGCAACAATGCCTATACCTTTCGCACAGTCGTGGCTGGAACCGCCTCCTACCGAAACTATGAGATTACAACCTTCTTTTTTGAACAGCTCCACCCCATCATGAACGTTTTTATCAGTGGGATTGGGCTCAGCCCCCGGATAAATTACTACCTTAACTCCTGCCGCTTCGATAATATCGGCAATTTCTCGCGCCATACCAATTTTATCCAAATAGGCATCGGTTACTAGTAAAGCCTTTTCACCCCCTAGCAACTTCGCCTGCTCGCCTACCTTTTTGTGCGCGCCTGCCCCCATGAGGTTGACTGTAGGCATGAAATAACCGTGAACTCGGTGGACAATAGCCATGTGAATCCTCCTCCTTATTTTTTAGTTCTGTTGTTTAACTATCTGCCCCAAGGGCTTAAATAACCTTTTGTGAAAGTGTAGACATGAACATGCTGTTTGTTAAAAATAATGCTGAAGAGCCTTCTATTTATTCTTTATCACCTCCTGTAACCTAGTATTAATATTTATTGTCCTACTAATGCAAAAATCATGCCATTATTAGAGTTATCAGAGTTAAAAAAAAGCAGCTCGGGCTTTTTTGAAACCAACAGAGCAAAAAAGTGTTTCCCGGAAAGACAAAACGTTTTATAATGGTGCAGTCTCCTTCAATTAGTGTTTCATAACCATACACTTCCCACCTATAAAAATTCCTCGGCCAACCCGGCCGAGGAATTTACCATCTTCCTCCAGCATTACCCTTCTTCCGAGGGTGAATATGCCCCGTAAACAGGCAGGTTTTCCAGCTCCCGGAACGTCGCTCCCCTGCTCCTTCTCAACCGGTTACTCAACAGCGATTCACATGATAAAAATTGTATCAAACACCCTGAGTTCTTTCATTGCAATTAGTCCTTAAAGACTCTGTTGCCAGTTATTTACCTTGTAACCATATTATGCTACTACCGGACATAAACTCAATGCACCTTGTGTAGGGCTCGTACTTCTTACAAAGGTCAGTCCGCAGACGGGCAATTGCTAATTTCCGCCATCACGGCTTCCACTGCTTTTGGAACGGCAGCCGCTACTGAAGGTGACAGTTCCGTCCTCCATGGGGCTTGCCGCTCCACCTGAATTCCGATAATTATGATCTCCTTCGGCATTCGTTCAGGTTCCAGCCGCCACCCTAGGTTTAGGGTGTAAAGCAGATCCATTCCATGCAGTGAACACCCAATACGGGCGTGGCGGGGCAACTGGCTTCCATTAAATCTCAAAACCGTCCCCGGCCTCTCACCGGCCACCACTGCATCCACGATGATGGCCCGTTGGGTATCACGGATGAGATCCAAAAGGCGCAACCCCGGAACACCCGCTTCGATTACTTTTACAGCAGGCGGAAGCCGGCGAGAAAGCAGCTCTCGCACCACATGAATTCCCACTCCGTCATCGGAGGCCAGCAAGTTGCCGCATCCTACCACAACTTGTGCTTCGAGCATAACCATTCCTCCAGTCCGGAAATGCCTTCGAACCGAGCGCCTTGGGCAGGGAGCAGGTTCTTATTGTCGCTTAATCTCCAATCTCAGGAAGTGAGTAGAACAGGAAAAGCAGGGGTCATAATTACGGATGACCATTTCGCACTTCAGCCTGGCTTCTTCTTCGGGCAAATTAATGACTCTCGGTACATATTCCCTCAAATCCTGTTCCATATTGTTCACATTATGGGCAGTGGGCGTAACGATATCCGCCGCCTCCACCAACCCCTCGTCATTGATGCGATAACTGTGGTAAAGAACTCCCCGCGGGGCCTCGGTAATCGCAAATCCTTCTCCGCCCTTGACTTCAAAGCTCCGGTCTTCTTCTACCGGATCAAGCCGCTCAATGATTTCGATGGATTCGTCTACGCTATGCACCAATTCGATAGCGCGGGCAAGGGCGCTGTAAAAGGGGTTGAAGTTTGGAAACTGCACACCGGTTTCCAGAGCAGCTTTTTGGGCATCGGGAGAAAGCCGGTCGAAGTTCAGGTTAACCCGCGCTAACGGTCCTACCAGGAAGGACCCGCGCCCCACGATGTACGAATGAAGGGCATTCGAATGGGGCACATGCTTCTCCTTGATATGATTTCTGTACTGCCAAACCGGGATGTCCAGCCCTTTGGTAGAGACCAGCCTTCCTTCATTAATGGCATACTCATTGGTACTTCTGAGAGCCACGTGTTCGCAGTCCCGCGTTAAATCTGGCACCTGTAGCGAGCCGATAAGTTTGACCGTTTCCAGGGCATCTTGTTTCGCCTGCTCCAGACGCAGCAGAAAGTCCCTCAGCACCTTCCGGGACGGCACCTTGGTAAATCCGTTTACCGCAGCCGTGACCGGGTGTACCTCGCGCCCGCCGATGGCAGCGGTAATATCATTACCCAGGCGTTTCATGCGCAGCGCCCGCTCCACCACCGGTCTGTAATCCTCCACCATGGACAGGGCGCTTTCGTAACCTAGAAAATCAGGTGCTGCCAGCATATAAACGTGCAGGGAATGACTTTGAATATACTGGCTCAAGGCTAACAGTTTCCGCAAATCCCGGGTTTGCTGGCTCACTTCAATGCCCAGGGCATCTTCGATAGCCTGTAATGAAGTTATCTGGTGTGACACAGGACAGATGCCGCAAATACGGGAGACCAGTTCGGGTACCTCTTCAAAGCGACGACCCACCAGGAACCCCTCAAAGAACCTTGGCGGCTCAAAAACGTTTAGCATCAAGTCCTTTATCTTTCCGTCGGACAGAGTAATCTTTAGCGCCGCCTCACCTTCCACCCGCGCCAGATAATCGACTTGAATTCGTTCCAGCGTCATACCGCGTCAGCTCCTTTAGCAAACTCGGGATTCATACCGGCAAACTTGCGAAACTTGAGAACGATATCCCGCTTGTGCAGCCCATACTCCTTAAAAGTCTCAGCAAGGGACTCAGGGTTAGGATCGTTGGCCGGGCCGCGGCATCCTTCGCACGGTTTCTGGTGCGACGGGCAAAGGGCCCCGCACCCGGCAGTTGTCACTGGCCCCATGCAAGGCTCGCCCTTAGTTACCGCCAGACACACGTTCTCATGTAGCTTGCACTCCACGCACACGCTGTGCGGCCGCAGGTACGGCCTTACCCCCAGTAGTATACTTTTTATAAATTCTACAAGCTCGTCTTTACTTACCGGACAGCCTTTCAGGTAGGCTTCCACCGGAACATAATTATCGATTCCGTAGGCAGTGGTAGAATGAATGGCCGAAAGGTCTTCATAAACTATACTTTCTACCACGCGCTGCGGCTTCCAGTTCTTAATGGAAGGGATGCCGCCAAAACACGCGCAAGTTCCGAACGCAACCAAAATCCGGCACTCTTTACGGGCCTGCTTGAGCCTGGCGATCTCCTCGCCGCAGGTTACGGCACCTTCCACCAAGCCGATGTCATAGGGACCAGGCTTGTTATCCCGTTTGGCCATCACGAAATAATGGATATCCACCGCTCCCAACAAATCGAACAGGATAGGTTCCAGGTTAACAATTTCCAGCTGGCAACCGGCACACGAGCTTAGCTTATATACGGCAACGGAAGGCTTATTCAATCGCCACACCTCCCAACGTTTCTTCGGGAAGGGCCGCTAGTTCCGCCAGGGCAAAAACAGGGCCGTCTCGGCAAACGAATTTGGGCCCGATTTGACATTTGCCGCACTTGCGTACGCCGCAGTTCATCCTGCGCTCCAGGGAAACGTAAATTTGTTGCTGGTTAAATCCCCGCTGTAACAGGTTCTTCACTACGAACTGCATCATGATTTCCGGACCGCATGTTAGAACCAAGGTATTTTCAGGCGTACTTTCCATCTCCTGAAAAAGTGTCGTTACTACGCCCACCCTGTGCGGCCATTGCCTGTCTCCCGTTATCCGGTCCACCGTAAACAGGACGCGAAATCTGTCCTGCCTGGACCAATCCGCATACTGGTCGGTATAAAGCATGTCGTTCGGTGTACGCGCACCGTAGAGGATCTCCACTTTTCCGAATTCCGCCCGGTGTTTTATCAGGTGTAAAATGACGGGACGCAGGGGCGCCAGCCCAATTCCTCCGGCAACAATAAGCACGTTTTTGCCCTGCATCAAGTCAATGGGCCATCCCGTACCGTACGGACCCCGCACCCCGACGATAGCTCCTTCTTGCAACGTTGCCAGTTTATTAGTCACGTTGCCCACATGCCGCACCGTGTGCTGAAAGCTGCTCCGGTTGTCGGGATCAGAACTGATGGAAATGGGAGCCTCGCCAATGCCGAAAATGGTAATCATATTGAACTGGCCCGGCTGAAAGAAGTAATCCGCCTGTATATTTGCATCTTTGAAAGTCAGCGTGTAAGTAGTAGTATCATGTGTTTCTTTTTTGATTTCCTTAATCACGGCAGGTTCCGGTCTAAATGGGTTGAGCATGCCCCTATTCCCCCCTCATACGCACGATGATTTCCGTAATATCAATTTTTTTCACGCATGCGGAAATACACCTTCCACATCCGACACAGCCCAAGGTCCCGAACTGGGGCTCGTAATAGAGAAGCTTATGATAAATCCGCTGCTTGATGCGCGCATCTCGGTCCCTGCGGAAATTGTGGCCAAGGGCCACCTGCGCGTATTCCAACAGCATGCAGCTGTCCCACTCCCGTTGCCGCCTGCCACTTTTCAGGCTTAAGTCGATCTTATCTACCACGTTATAGCAAAAACAAGTGGGGCAGACCATAGTGCAGGATCCGCAGGCCAAGCAGGACTTAATTAACTCCTCCCATATGGGGTGACGGAAATTTTCTTCCAATAATTCGTGTAAACCCTGGGTAAGCAACCGCTTGCGAAACTTCTTGCGCGCATTGTCCAGACGTTTTTCTTTTTCCACCATCTTTACCCGGGGGGCAAGCGCCAAACCAGTCCGCTCCACGATGCCGGTTCCGCTCTCACTGCCCACTTCCACTAAGTAGCTGCAACCCAGATCCGTAAGCAGGAGATCGTACCCCTCCTTTAGTGAGGGTCCCGTGTCAAGGGAATGGCAGAAACAGTTTTTTCCTACCTGCGTGCAGTTCAGGGCAATGATCAAGGTCTGTTCCCGGTGAGCCATATAATACGGATCCGGATACTCGCTTCCGTAGGCCTTATCCAGAATACTAATGGCATGGACATCGCAGGGGTGAACACCAAATAGGACCTGCCGCTTATTTATCCTTTCCTCCTCCGTGATTCCCCCGTCTTCCCGGAAGGAAAACAGGGTCTGGAAAGGTCGGTGCAACACTTTTTTCGGCGGCAGGATGGTGGTTTCATAGTCAAGTCGCACCTGTTCCGGATCACGAATCTCACTAAAAACAAATTCGCTCCCCTTGGCTACAGGGCCAACCACCACAAATTCTTCCATCAACTGATCTACAAAATCATAAAGATGATCCTTAGGCAAAAGCGCCAGCGATCCGATTCCGATACGCTCGTTGAATCCCAAATGCTTTGCAATGGCCAAGGCTGAAAACACCTCCTGATAATGCATCGTTTCCCCAATCACCTGGTCGGATCCGCCTTTCCCCTTACCGCCTCCCCTCCTGCCAGCCGCCTTATCGCCTCGACAACATAAAACTCTATGCGGAGTATCCTCGGGCCGGAACTTAAGCGTCTGCAGCATGTGAAAATAGGCACAATCTCTTTTGCAAAAACTCCCTTTCTTGCTGATATTTAAGGCAGGACCTTTTTTTAATAATATGGTAGCATACCAAACCCGGGCGATTACAGAACCAAAAAGGGCTATTTTTATAGTCCTTTTGGGCTATACCTAACACCACGAGATTACAAGATATGCTGAACCAGTCCCTGTTGCACGGCGTGTACGGCTGCTTCAGCGCGGTTTTTGGAGCGCAATTTTTCCATTATCTTCCGCAGGTGGTTCTTAACCGTGTTTTCGCTGATGCACAGAGCCTCGGCAATTTCTTTGTTGCTGGCGCCCTTTACAACCAGTTGCAATACCTCTTTCTCCCTGGGGGTGAGCAGTTCGCCGGGACTGCGCGAGGCGGCGAAGATCGTACCGTTGGTACGGGCAGTCCTGGCCGCTACGCTGCGGAGTAACCGACCCAGTTCTCGCGGAAGGCAAGGTTCTTCTCCCCGAGCCACTCCCTGCAACAATTCAAAAAGCTGCCTAGGTTCCATGTCCTTCAGCAGGTAACCTTTGGCTCCAGCCTGCAGGGCCTGCAATAAGTGCTCATTATCAGCAGAAACGGTAAGGATTACTATATTTACATCTGGGAGTTCCTCTAGGATCAGCCGTGTCGCCTCCAAACCATCACAGTGGGGCATGTGAATATCCATGAGGATTACGTCAGGCTGCAGGCTACGGGCCTTCACCACTGCCTCATACCCATCGCCAGCCTCACCAACAACCTCAAATTCCTTACGGTTTTGCATGAGCGCCATGATTCCTTTCCGGATCAGCGTATGGTCGTCAACCAAGAGGATTCTCAACTTTTTCACCCGCAGCCCCTCCTCAGGATGGATTGGCCAACAACAGCGAAACTTCCGTACCGCGCCCCGGGCTACTGCGAACTTTCAGTTCTGCCTCAATGCTTCGAGCACGCTCCCGCATGGTCCTCAACCCTAGGTTTCCGCTTTGCTGCTCTACCCTGGAAAGGTCGAAGCCACGCCCGTTATCCCGCACCACAAGGACGAACCCATTATCCTCTACCGCACAAGAAATTAAAATACGGTCGGCCTCTGCATGCTTCCATACATTGGTAAGGGCCTCCTGTACGATACGCAACACCTGTATTTTGGTATGTAAATTGAAATTTAGCTTTTCCGAATCCCGTAAGTCAATGCAGACATCAATACCGGTACGCGATTGAAACTCCAGCGCATACTGGTAAATTAGCGTTGCCAGTGACGCGCTCAATGCCCCGGGAGCGCGCAAACTGTTCATACTCTCCCGCAAATCCTGGTAAGCCTTGCGGGCAACCTGCCAGAGTTCCTCAATTGTTAACCGAGATTCGGAGATGGTGCCGTGAATAAGCCCTTCCCGCAATACCTCCAGTTTTAGAACTATATACGCAAGGGTTTGCAGCACGCCATCATGAATTTCCCGGCTGATACGGTCCCTTTCCTCCAGCACCGCTGAAGCTATTCTTCTATCATATTCCTGAAGCTGTATGGCAGTATCAGTAAGTAATCGACAAAATGGTTGTACCAAATCTTCCCTACCCGGAAGAACTTGGTCCGCCGACGCATAGAGTACACACGCCACACCCAGTCTGCTGTTTTCCAAATCCAAGGGGAGGGCTAACGCCACTTTAAACCACTCGGCCAGGCTATGATGCTGCTCTTCCAACGCCTTAATTTCATACCACAGCAGTTTTTCTTTGCCCATCTCCGCATCCAAATAACCTGCGAGAAACAAGGCCGCTTGATATATATCATCGAAGATATTAACGGCAGCAGCCAGAAAGAGGTTCTCCCCTTTTTGCTCTCGCAAGGCAACAAATCCCGCTTTTCCACCAAAGGTTGCTACCAAGCATTCCAGAGCATTTTGTAACGCAGCAGCACCGCATCCCCAAATACTGGATGCCGCTCGAGAGGGCATTTTATACCTCCAGTATTGTCATAAACTTAATTTTCGAAAAATTTGTGAAAAAATTCACTATATACTTATTTGTCTTTTTCGTCGCTTTTCAACAATATCCTTCTAAAAATTGTCTATAGGTTAAAAGTCGTAATTTTTCAACAAATAAGCTAAAAGCCCACCTTGAAACACAAGGTGAGCTTTCCTAACTTGCGGCATTGAAAAAACTACTAAGCCCAGGTTTGAAGAGGCACCCGGTTGTCGGGGGGCTTTATCGCTACCATCCCCTTGATAATTTAAACCTGCAGCCCCGATACCTCCAGTTGCTTAAAGAAGGCTATACCGCGCAAAGATATTTCCAGCCCTTCCGGCTTTACGGTGATGTTCCGGGGAAGGTAAACGTTTATTCCTTCGGAAACCAGCTTCTGATACGACTTGGAGTTGTTAGGCGTACCTGCGAACACGGCAGGAATCATCTGCGTCCCGCATCAGCCACCACCGACTTTCATAATATCAATCGTAACCTCTCCGCCTTTCTGCAAGATATATTTCTTGGCTTCCTCGGTAAATTTAACTTTCGGCAACGAAATCTACTCCTTTCGCTATTACACAAATACTTTTTTTATATTTTACTCATATATTAACCATTCGGTCAAGATTTTCGATTACCTTATTTTACCAAGGTCAAAATCAAAGGTAAATTTTTCTCCCTGGGAAGACAGTACTACCAGCTTCACAGAAGAAGCGGTATCTATACGGCGGGAAGAAAACTCCAACCGGATCTTAACCCGGTGCCGGTTGCCGCTGATAAATTCTTCCTCGGTTCTTTGGCCAACGGGAACTATCCGGTTATCACGCTGTTCCAGGTAAGCCCGGTACTTGACCGGTGCCTCGCTTTTCTTCCGGTTAAATGAAAGGTAAAAGATCAACTTATCCCGGTGTTCCGTCAAAATCTTTTCAATTCCCTTTTCGGTTAGTGAGCGATTGGTTTTGGCTGCCGTGCGAGCCATTTGAGCCAGGGCGCTGAAGGCGGTTTCCAGCCGGGCTACGGGAGCATCGGCCTCCTTGCCTGCCCTAACCGTCCATTCCCGGAAAAAACTCGTAAGTCCCGCATACCGGTAGGCCCTGCCGTAGTTAATCGCTTCCCGGATAAAGGGCTCCCGGAACCGGCTGTAAATACTTTGCGGCTCTACGCGCAGTTGGTTGCCGGAACTGTTAATAAAAACACTACCACTGGCGTCGTCCCATTTCACCATGTAGCCCAGGCCTTCGCTGAAAAACCTGAGAGGTGCATACGTCCGGTTATTTATCAGCACGGGAGGTATCTCCAAGGAAAAGGGGCGGCCGTTGCGAAAGGCGGTAAACTCGTTTGCAATCAGCCTTATTTCATCCTCTCCCCTGGTGACTGTAATGCTGCGCGTATCCTCTTCCCAGCCTACCCGGGCACCCAGAAATTCCGCCAGCACCCGCAGAGGAATCATGGTACGTCCCTCACAGCCGGGGCCTTTGAATACTAGAGCCGGAGGATAAAAATAAACTCTGGCGCCATCAACGTATACCGGAATTTCATGCGTCGGGTCGGCAGTATAAAAGCGAACCTTACCTGCTTTACTGCCGGTGATATATACCCTTACCGATTCCTCTCCCCCGGCTACCTCTGGATAGGTTAAGAAAAGGCAAAAAATAAAAGCCGAGAGCCACCACCAATAAATTATCCGCATAACTACCACTCCCGTAGATGTATATGTGCAGGGGCTCCCGGTTAGTACTGTTTAAACTGTTACGCGGTAGCCTGGTTATCTTTCTCCTTTGCCTCCAGGCCAAATTTTTTGTGCAGAGCTAGAACTGCCTTTTGGATTTCCTGGGCATCGATAATACAGGAAACCTTGATTTCCGAAGTACTGATCATCTGAATGTTGATATCTTCCTCGGCCAGCGCCTCAAACATGCGGGCCGCCACACCGGGGTTGGTGATCATTCCGGCTCCTACGATGGAAACCTTGGCCACTGAATCATCGTAGCTAAAACCGCTGGCCCCAATTTCCCCTTTTATTCTCTCGATGATGCCCACAGCCTTTCTCAGGTCGTCTTTACCAATAGTAAACGAAATATTATTTATTTCGTTGCGCATCTGGCTTTGAACAATCATATCCACATTTATGCTTTCCCGAGCCAGGGCGGAGAACAGGCGGCAGGCAATTCCCGGCCGGTCGGGAACATCAAAAACGGTAATCTTAGCCACATTCAGGTCATGGGCTACCCCACTGACTACCATTTCCTTTTCCATGTCACTTACCTCCTCCACTATTGTCCCTTCGTTATAGTTAAAGCTGGAACGAACGTGCAGCCGGACGTGGTATTGTTTGGCAAATTCCACCGCCCTGGGCTGCAGGACCAGAGCTCCCAGACTGGCCAATTCCAGCATTTCATCATAGGAAATACGGGATAATTTTCTCGCAGAGGGAACCAGACGGGGATCGGCAGTGAAAACGCCGTCTACATCGGTAAAGATTTCGCAGACATCTGCCTTTAGAGCAGCAGCGATGGCTACGGCAGTGGTGTCGGAACCACCCCGGCCCAAAGTGGTAATTTCATTATCCATGGTAATGCCCTGGAAGCCGGCAACTATAACTATCTTTCCTTCCCCCAGTTCCTTCAAAAGGCGATCTGAACTTACCTCCAGAATTTTAGCCTTCGTATGAACATTATCCGTTAGTATGCCTGCCTGGGGTCCGGTCAGAGATATCACCGGGTAACCTAAAGCCTGAATGGCCATGGCCAGCAGAGCTATCGACTGTTGTTCTCCGGTAGCCAAAAGCATGTCCATCTCCCGATCCGGAGGATTTTCCGTAACCTCTCTTGCTTTGGATATCAGTTCATCGGTAGTATCTCCCATAGCCGAAACTACCACTACCACCTGGTTGCCTTTCTTGTAGCATTCAACCACCCGCCGGGCAACCCTTCTGATTTTTTCCGCGTCAGCTACTGAGCTGCCGCCGTATTTTTGTACCACTAATGCCATAGCTCCATGACCTCCTCACTTCTTCATCAACCTAAGACAATTTCCAGTACCGCTTCCTCGTCCACCGGGACCGATACAGGTTCCGTTATCTGTTTAATAGCAATATCCGGATCTTTCAGCCCGTGGCCCGTCAAAACGCATACCACTTTATCCGTAGGCTTGAAGTACCCTTTACGCGCGTATTTAATTACCCCGGCCAGGGAGGCGGCGGAGGCAGGTTCGGCAAAAATACCCTCCCGGCTAGCCAACAGGCTCTGCGCCTGCAGTATTTCTGCATCGCTGACACAATCAATGAATCCGCCCGACTCTTGGGCAGCGTTAACCGCCCCCTTCCAGCTGGCAGGGTTGCCGATACGAATGGCAGTAGCCACCGTTTCCGGTTTCGGCACTACTTCGCCCCGTACAATGGGAGCGGCACCCTCCGCCTGAAATCCAATCATTCTGGGCAAAGACGCAATTTTACCTTTCTGATGGTACTCCTTGAAACCTTTCCAATAGGCAGTTATGTTACCGGCATTTCCCACGGGAATAGCCAGGTAGTTGGGTGCTTCTCCCAGTTGGTCGCAAACTTCGAAAGCAGCGGTCTTCTGTCCTTCAATGCGGTAAGGATTGATGGAGTTCACCAAGGTAATGGGATGCTTTTCGGTTATGCTCCGGACAATTTTTAAGGCGTCATCAAAATTACCCTGCAGCGCAATAACCCTTGCGCCGTAGATTAAAGCCTGGGCCAGTTTACCTAAAGCAATGTTGCCTTCGGGGATAACCACACTGCATCTCAGGCCACAGCGAGCCGCGTAAGCCGCTGCTGCCGCCGAGGTGTTGCCGGTAGATGCGCACATGACGGCCCGGGAACCTTCTTCCAGCGCTTTGGCCACCGCCATGACCATACCCCGGTCCTTGAAAGAACCCGTGGGGTTCATACCTTCGTATTTGAAGTAAATTCGGACACCTAGCTCCCGCGAAAGGTTCTCGGATTTAATGAGAGGGGTATTCCCTTCATTCAAAGTAATCAACGGTGTTTTATCAGTAACCGGCAGGTATTCCTTGTATGCTGCCAGAACTCCCGGCCAGACCATTAGTCTTCGCTCCCTTCTACTCTAATAACGTTACCTACAGAATCAACCGTGGATAAATTCCGGATGATAGTAAGGGCATCCCTGAGATTTTTCTCCTGTACTTGGTGGGTAATCAAAACAATCTCTGCCCAATCCTCTTCCCGGCGCTTTTGAATAACCGAAGCCAGGCTTACGTCCATATTTCCGAATACACTGGCAATGCCGGCCAGCACTCCCGGTTGGTCCTTCACCTTTAGACGCAGGTAAAATTTAGTCTCAACTTCGCCAATAGGTTTGATCCTCTTCTGGGTAAAACAGGTGCAGGCAATCCTTCCCGTTACACCGAGATTCAAGTCCCGGGCAACTTCTATAATGTCGCCTACCACGGCGCTGGCAGTCGGCAGTTCTCCGGCACCCCTGCCGTAGAACATGGCCTCTCCCACGGCATCGCCCCGGACGAAGACGGCATTGAAGACATCGTTAACCGCAGCCAGCGGATGGCATACCGGAATCAAAGCCGGGTGAACCCTGACCTCCACCACGCCGTCCTTTTCCCTGGCGATACCCAGCAGTTTAATAACATAGCCGAGTTCGCGAGCGTACTCTATATCTTCCCTACTGATCTCGGTAATGCCTTCTACATAAACATCCCGGAAAGTAACCCGCGTACCAAAAGCTATCGAGGCCAGGATGGCTATTTTGCGGGCCGCATCGTAGCCTTTCACATCGGCCGTCGGGTCGGCTTCGGCATAACCCAGTTCCTGGGCCTGCTTCAGTACCTCCTCAAAATCGCTGCCCTCAGTGGTCATTTTAGTAAGAATGTAGTTGGTAGTACCGTTAATGATTCCCATTACTTCCTCAATGCGGTTACCCGCCAGGCATTCCTTTAAAGGCCGAATAATGGGAATGCCGCCGGCTACACTGGCCTCAAAAAACAAGTCGGAACTGTGCTCCGCAGAGGCTTCAAAGAGTTCTTTCCCGTATTCGGCAAGCAGGTCTTTATTGGCCGTAACCACATTTTTACCGCGGTGGAGGGCTTCCAGTACATAGTCTTTTGCCGGCTCAATGCCTCCCATCACCTCGACCACAATATCAATATCCTCATCTTCCAGAATGTCCTGGACTTCGGTAGTAAGAAGGGAAGGGTCGACCTCCACCCGCCGCGGCTTGTTGATATCCCGTACCAGAATCTTTTTAACTTCTATTTTTTTACCTACCTTTTGTTCAATGTCGCTACTGTTTTGCGTGAGGACCTTGAGTACTCCGGTGCCTACCGTACCCAGGCCCAACAGACCTATCTGGACAGAATCTTTGCTCACCTTCAGACCTCCTTGCAATTCAGCTTTGCCCCACTATTTCTACCTTTTTTACTCCGTCGAGATGGCGCAGCTTATACAATACGTCCTCCAAATTTTCCCGGAGTTCCGCCGTCTCCAGGGATATGGAGACATGAGCCAGTCCCTGGAGGGGGATGTTTTGATTAATGGTGAGAATATTGCCCCTAGCACCGGCAATAGTGTTGAGTACTCGTGAAAGCACTCCCGCCCTGTGTTCCAGGGTGAGAGATAGAGTGACTATTTTCTCCTGGGCCGCCGTATAAAAGGGAAAAACGCCGTCCCTGTACTTGTAGTAGGCGCTGCGGCTCAGTCCCGCCTTGGCCACTGCTTCATTGACCGTTTTGGCTTCGCCCTTATCGAGGAGCATTTTAACCAGAGCGGTCTTTCGTATGGCTTCCGGCAGGATGCTCTCCCTCACCAGGTAAAACCGTTCTCCTCGCTCCGCCGTAGATAATCCCCCCTCGAGAATGTGTTTACGGAGAATATACATCCATCCTCATACGGTAGACATTATAACATGACTCGACCGGGGGAGCAATAGTTTTCTATTTGTGCGTCTATTGTTCACAATAAATTGGAGGAGGTCGCCTTCGCCTACATCCCCCAGTCCCCAGCAAGTGGCTCTATTGTTCCCGGCGAAGCGACATTAAATCGAGCAGGAGCCAAACTTGGCGAGAGCGAGGCCGGAGGCGGGCCCGAGCGCAGGAGGCGCGAGGCCGGCAACCTGAGCCAAGGATGGCGAATTTGCCGGGGAGCCCGCCGCAGGTCGAGATCGAGCCCTAGTTTGGCCTGCGCAGATTTCCGGAGCGAGCGGGAACAATAGAGCCCTATTTTATATACTCTCGAGAAACCCCCGGATTATCGGAGTCATCATATCAAACTCAATGAGGAAGGCGTCGTGGCCGTAAGGAGAATTCAGTTCCATATAGTACGCGGGCCTTCCTGCCTCCCGCAGTATTTCGGCAACTTCCTTTTGATAGTGAGGCGGGTAAAGGATGTCCGAACGGATGCCTATCATCAGACATTTGGCCCTGATGCGTTGTAACGCTTCCTTGTACGAAGGGTAGCCCCGCCCCACGTCGTGGAGGTCCATCGCCTTGGTTAGATAAAGGTAGCAGTTGGCATCAAAACGCTTAACCAGCTTCATCCCCTGGTAATGAAGATAATTTTCTACCTCAAACCGGCTGTTGAAGGAGTAGTAGCCCCCGTTTTGTTTGCCGTTAAAGGCCCGACCGAATTTAAAGTTCCATGACTCATCGCTCTTGTACGTAATGGTCCCGATCATGCGGGCCAGGGATAAACCTCGAGCAGGGACTTCCCGTCCGTAGTAATCCCCGTTGTTCCAGTTAGGGTCCATGATTATGGCCTGACGCTGCACTTCATTATAGGCAATGGCCTGGGCGGACAGGCGTCCGGAGGTGGCAATAGGTATCACACTATCCAAAAAATCGGGATAAGTTACCGCCCACTCCAGGGCCTGCATACCCCCCATCGAACCGCCGATAGCACAGACAAGTCTCTTAATTCCCAGAGTATCCACCAGTTTCTTCTGCAGCCGAACCATGTCACGGATGGTAACCACCGGAAAGGACATCCCGTAAGGTTTACCTGTTTCAGGGTTGACGGAAGCAGGCCCCGTGGTCCCGTAACACCCGCCCAATACGTTAGAACAAACCACAAAGTATTTGTTAGTATCTATGGCTCTTCCCGGCCCCACCAGGGGATCCCACCAGCCCGGCAGTTTGTCCTGGGGATCATGTTTCCCGGCTACATGGGCATCTCCGGTAAGAGCATGAAGTACCAGCACCGCGTTGGTACCTTCAGCATTCAACTGGCCGTAAGTTTCGTAAGCAACGGTAACTTCCGGAAGTCGGGCACCGCTCTCTAACTGAAACTCGCCAAGGTTGACATATTTAGTTTCCACAATTCCTACTGCAGGCATGTCGGTCACCTACCTTAATTAAGAGAACGCCGCCCGTCTTAGGCAGCTATCTCTGCAGACGACTAACCGTTTAACGCCTGGTCTAAGTCTTCCATCAGGTCATGCACATCTTCCAGGCCGACAGAGAGCCTAACCATATCCTCCGTAACCCCGGAAGCAATCTGTTCTTCCCTGCTAAGCTGCTGGTGAGTAGTGCTGGCCGGGTGGATTACCAGAGACTTGGCATCTCCTACGTTGGCCAGGTGGGAGAAAAGCTTCACTCTCTCGATAAAGGCTATACCTGCCTCCTTGCCTCCTTTAATGCCGAAGGTGAGAATGGCCCCGCACCCCTTGGGAAGGTACTTTTTCGCCTTTTCGTAGGAAGGATGTTCAGGTAGCCCAGGGTAATTAACCCAGCTTACCTTAGGATGTTCTTTGAGGAACTGGGCTATCTTAAGGGCATTCTGGCAGTGGCGTTCCATCCGCAGGGGCAGCGTTTCTAAGCCCTGCAGAAACAGGAAAGCATTAAAGGGGCTGAGACAGGCACCTATATCCCTCAGTAGCTGCACCCGGGCCTTAAAAATATAAGCCAGGTTCCCCGCCGCCTCGGTATATTTCAATCCATGGTAACTGGGATCCGGTTCGGTCAGTTCCGGAAACTTCCCGTTGGTCCAGTCAAATTTACCCGAATCAACGATAATTCCTCCAATAGCGGTTCCGTGCCCTCCGATAAACTTGGTTGCCGAGTGGACTACTATGTCCGCCCCGAACTCAAAGGGACGGCACAGGTAAGGGGTGGCAAAGGTATTGTCAACTATGAAAGGTATCCCCGCTTCATGGGCAATCTGGCTCACCGCTTCAAAGTCAATAATGTCCAACTTGGGATTACCAATAGTTTCGGCATAGAGCGCCCGCGTCTTTTCAGTAATGGCCTTGCGGAAATTCTCCGGGTCGGAAGGGTCTACAAACTTGACCTTAATTCCCAGCTTGGGAAGGGTTGTCGAAAAGAGATTATAAGTCCCCCCATAAAGACTGCTGGCCGACACGATCTCCTGCCCCGCCCGGGTTATATTGGCAATAGCATAGGTAATTGCCGCCTGCCCTGATGCTGTGGCCAGCGCGCCGACGCCTCCCTCCAGGGCAGCAACTCTTTTCTCGAATACGTCGGTAGTCGGATTCATCATGCGGGTGTAGATATTGCCCGGTTCCTCCAGGGCAAAAAGCCTGGCGGCATGCTCCGTGTCGCGGAACACGTAAGAAGTCGTCTGATAGATGGGAACGGCTCTGGCTCCGGTAGTCGGGTCCGGCTCCTGTCCCCCGTGTACGGCAAGAGTGTCAAAACGAAATTTGCTGTTCGTCATTTTGTTTCCTCCTTTTTTTGAATTTAGCTATTCCCAGGCGGGATACCAGCCTAAAAGGCAATTAAAAAAGCCTCTTCTGAGATAAGAAGAGGCAGCTTGGCATTTTTCCAGCTTACCCCTCTTATCTCTCAGGAAGATAACCTTCCTGCAGGAATTGGCACCTTTCTCGCTGACCTCTAATGCGAGAAGGTTGCCGGGTTTCATCGGGCCAGTCCCTCCACCTCTCTCGATAAGAGTTGAAAGCCTCGTATGCAGTTTTTAGGTTATAGTGAATTTTACTATACAGCATTTTATAGTTAATGTCAAGATATGACCGAACAGACAATAAAAATTATTTTTCCCAAAATTCCGCCAGAGCATTTAACTTTTTAAGCGCCTGCAGTTTATCCGAACGCCCTATTCGGGCTTCGCTCAGACTCCTGCGCAAAATTTCAATTGATTTCTCATACACTTTCCGGTCCACGGGAAACGGGTGGCCGTCCTTCCCTCCATGGGCAAAAGAATATTTTACTGGGTCGCGAAAACTACTTTTAGCCCCATAGGTTACCTCCGCCACAAGCGCCAAAGCGCGAATCGTCTTGGGCCCAACCCCTTCCACACCCAGAACGGCTTTAAAATCCTCCGGCTGCCGTTCATAGATTTGGTAGAGGATTTTATCCATATAGCCAGCGCGGGGGATATGGTGGGATTGAGGCAGGTCCAGCTCGCGAAGGCGGTTTAACTCCCGGAGGGTACGGGAGGGATGGTCCCTTGCCAGTTCGGCAATGACTGCACGAGCTTTGCCGCTCTCTTCAGCTACCATATTGAGAACCCGCGTTCGCCGGTCGCAGCATATGGCCGCGTGAGGCTCGCAAACAAAATCCTTTACTGTCTCTCCCAGCCAGTGATACCGGCGGGCCCAGCCGGACCGTTCATTCATTCCCTGCTGTACCACCGCCCACTGCCCGTGGGCAGTAAAAATAAATACATGGTGATAGAGCTGGTAACCGTCCTGTAACGCGGTATTATCCACCTTGGCGGCCATTCGGCTGGAGTAGATCAGTGTTTCCGGCGAAACTTCAAAGCTATATTTTTCGGCATAAAAAGCTATTTCTTCCGGCGTCTTGCGAGATGTTCTTCCCTTTCCCCCGGCAATAAAGACGCCCAAATCCTTTTGCCGGTCCCGCAATCCTTCCTTTAAAGCGCCCAGCACCGTTGTCGTCAAACCGGAAGAATGCCAGTCAAACCCCAACACGCACCCGAAAGCCTGAAACCATACGGGATCGCTCAAGCGCCGCAGTACCTCGTCTGGGCCGTACTCGTATACAATTACTTCTATGATGGCCGAGCCCAATTCCTTCATGCGGTCAAACAACCAGCGGGGACAACGTCCGCCGTGTAAAGGCAACCTGGCCGTCCCGGTTCTCATTTCCTAATCACCCTAGCAATTAAATTCGCATGGTAATTTTTAAATTCTTCACCGTTCATAGATTCCCTTTTCTTGAATGCCTAGTATGGATTACCATAAAAACAAAAAAAGCCGGTGTTAACCGACTTTCATATAATGATACATATCAATCCGCCGCTTCCTTCATTGGCGATTCTTTCCAAGGTTTCCTGTAGTTTTACCCGGGCGTTTTCCGGCATCCGGTAAAGCTTGCCCTGTATTCCCTCCCGTACCAGTTCGTGAAGAGACTTGCCGAAAATATTGGTTTCCCAGATTTTCTGGGGGTTTTCTTCAAACTCTTCCATGATGTACTGGACCAGTTCTTCACACTGCTTTTCGGTTCCAATGAGAGGGGTAATTTCCGTAGTGATATCCGCCCTGATCAGGTGGTAGGAAGGAGCAGTTGCTTTCAGCTTGACGCCGAACCGTCCACCGGACCTGATCAGTTCCGGTTCCTCCAGTACCATCTCGTCCAGACTGGGACTAACGACTCCGTACCCGGTAGCCCTGACCTCGTTAAGACCATAAGCCACTTTGTCGTATTCCCTCTTCGCTACACTCAGTTCTTTCATCAGCTTTAACAGGTCATGATCTCCTTTAACTTCGAACCCGGTTATCTCTTCCAGAATTTGATAGAACAGGTTTTCTTCCGCCGTCATTTCGATTGTCGCCGAACCATTGCCGAGGTTCATATTTTTCAACTGTACTGATTTTACATTTTCCGTATTAGCGAGTTCTTCTACGGCTCTATCAATATCACGGACCCGTTCTACCTGCACTACTGCCTTCCGAACGGCTTCCTCAAGCTTGTGGCGCAACCAGTGGGTAGCCTCCAGTTGCTCGATCCACTTGGGAAGATTAATGTTGACTTCATTGACCGGAAATTCATAGAGAATTTCTTCCAGGATGTTCAATAAGTCCTCAGTGGTTATCTCAGCCACGTTAACCGGTATGACTGGCACGCCGTGTTCCTCTTCGATAGAATGAGCCAGTTCCACCGTCTCCTGGTCATAAGGATGAGTCGAGTTCAACAGTACCAGAAAAGGTTTGTTCAATTCTTTCAGTTCGCTGATAACTCTTCCTTCAGCTTCTTCATAATTGGTCCGCTCTATACCGGTAATGCTGCCGTCGGTAGTAACCACCAGTCCGATGGTAGAATGATCTTCGATTACTTTCCGGGTACCTACTTCTGCCGCCTCCTGGAAAGGAATTTCGTGATCAAACCACGGCGTACGTACCATGCGGGGTCCTTCTTCTTCGTAACCTAAAGCTCCGTCTACCGTATAACCAACACAGTCTACCAAACGCACCTTCATCTTTAACCCGTCTTTGACGGTTATTTCCACCGCTTCGTTGGGAATAAACTTTGGTTCCACCGTCATAATGGTGCGCCCGGCCCCGCTCTGAGGCAATTCATCTACCGCCCGCTGGCGGTCACTGGCCTTCTTGATGTTGGGGATCACCAAAAGTTCCATAAAACGCTTGATAAAGGTTGACTTGCCTGTCCGCACGGGACCTACCACGCCCAGGTAAATGTCTCCCCCGGTTCGTTCGGCAATATCCCGAAAAATATCGAACTTCTCCTCCATTTCCCTCTCCCTCCTTGAGAATAGTTTTCCTCCGCCCCAGCTAAACTCTAAACGAGAAGGCCGCGTTTCATCCCTCCTTCATCCTGTAAACTTACAACTATAAACCGCCGCAACTGGTGTATTTCTAATTTGTACCATGTTTTAACATTACTATTATATGAGCTCGTTTCATGATTATTACCGGCTGAATTAAAAAACCCGGAGCTTTTTCCACTCCGGGCGGTCTACCAGTCCTGCCGGTTCACAACTATTTCTTCCACCTCATGGGTTCGGGTTCTGAGCATCAGTTTGGACACGGCCTCACGGGGATTTAACCCTTCAAAAAGTACCTGATAGGTCTGTTCCGTGATGGGCATTTCTACCCCGTATTTTTGTGCCAGGTGATACGCGGCCTTGGTAGTACGAACTCCCTCTACTACCATTCCCATACCGGCCAGAACCTGATCCAGAGGTTTTCCCTGGCCGAGCTGAATTCCGGCCCGGCGGTTCCGGCTGTACAGGCTGGTACAGGTAACTATCAAGTCACCTATCCCGGCCAGGCCGGCAAAAGTCAGGCTCTGTGCCCCCATAGCCGTTCCTAAACGAGCAATCTCCGCCAGACCCCGGGTCATTAAAGCAGCCCGGGTATTATCTCCAAAACCAAGGCCATCGGAAATCCCTGTAGCCAGGGCAATCACGTTTTTGAGAGCTCCCCCCAGTTCTACTCCGGTCACATCAGGGTTGGTGTAAACTCGCAGATTAGGAGCCATGAAGAGATCCTGCACGTATTCAGCAACCTGGCGGCGATGAGAGGCAGCCACCACCGCCGTCGGCAGGTCCCGGCTGACCTCTTCCGCGTGGCTGGGACCCGAGAGGACGGCTATATTATTATGAAGCTCCACAGGTAATTCCTGTTTCAAAACCTCGGAAAGGCGCATCAACGTTTCTATTTCCAACCCCTTAGCAGTGTTAACCAGTACCGTTTCTTTCGTTACGAACGGTCTAACCCGGCGTACCGTCTCCCGGACGGCATGAGAGGGTACGCTGAGTACAACGGCAACGCATTGCATTAGGGTCTCTTCCAGGTCGGCAGTAATTTTAATGGATTCCGGGATTACAATTTCCGGCAGATAATGAGAATTGATCCTGGTAGTCTCGATCTCCCTGACCACCTCCTGCCGCCGGGCCCACAAGGTAACTTCATATCCTTTCTTAGCCAAAACAATAGCCAGGGCCGTGCCCCAGCTCCCTGCCCCGATAACAGCTACTCTCTCCCGCACTTCTGCTGCACTCCTTTTAACTATTTCAAACGTTTAACCCGCTCACCCAGCTTGTACTCGGTGCCGGCCAGCAGACGCCGGATATTGGGACGGTGCCGGTAAATCACCAGGGCTGCCGCCAGAAAACCGAAAAGGACGTAGTACCACGGTTCCCTGAAATAAAGCATTAACAGGGGAAGCGAAGCAGCAGCCAGAATGGAACCGAGGGATACATAACGCGATAGGAGAACAGTCAGTGTCCATATTATGAAAGCGGTCAATACTACTTTGGGTGCCATGGCGACCAGGGCGCCGGCACCGGTAGCCACTCCCCGTCCTCCTTGAAATCTCAGGAAGGCCGACCAGCTATGCCCGGCCATGACAGCTAGGCCGGACAGAATGGCCAGGGGCGGCCCTCCCACGGCCTTACCCAGCAAAACAGCCAACAGTCCTTTGGCCGCATCTCCCAGCAGTACAGCCAGTCCCGGCCCGGTTCCCATGGTGCGAAAAGCGTTGGTAGCACCTACATTGCCGCTCCCATAACGCCGGATATCAATTCCTTTAACCCAGCGACCGACCACGTAACCCACGGGTATGGATCCTAAAAGATAGCTCACCAGAAGCACAATCAGGTATTTCACTTGAAAACCTCCCAGCTCAGCGCCACCGCTTATTCTTTATATTGCTTATTATTCTTTCTTGCGAATAACCAGTCCTATGGGCGTTCCCTCAAAACCGAAAGCCTCCCGAAGCTGGTTTTCTAGGTAACGCCGGTAAGAGAAATGAAATAAATCGGGATCGTTTACAAAAAGAATAAACCGGGGTGGCTTTATCCCCGCCTGAGTGGCGTAAAAAATTTTCAGCCGCCGTCCCTTATCAGACGGAGGAGGATTCAAATGGGTTGCTTCGTCGATTATTTGGTTGAGGGTACTGGTAGGAATGCGCCGCGCAGCCTGCTCAGCCACGCGGTTCACCAGTTCAATAATCTTGAAAACGCGTTGTTTGGTGAGAGCTGAGACATATATGGTAGGAGCATAGTCCATAAAGGAAAGTTCTCGCCGGATTGCTTCTTCATACCGGTTCATCGTCTTGCCGTCTTTTTCCACCAGGTCCCACTTGTTAACCACGATAACTGCTGCTTTCCCTGCTTCATGGGCGTAACCGGCTATTCTTTTGTCCTGTTCCGTTACTCCTTCTACTGCGTCCAACACTACCAGCACCACGTCCGAACGATCGATCGCCCGCAGTGAACGTATTACGCTATAGCGCTCTGTTGCTTCCGAAATCCGCGCTTTGCGCCGGATTCCGGCCGTATCGATCAGAACGTATTCCCGCCCGTTAAAATGGAAAACGGTATCAACCGCATCCCGAGTCGTCCCCGGAATTTCGCTGACTATTACTCTTTCCCTTCCCAAGAAACAATTGACCAGAGACGATTTGCCCACGTTGGGCCGGCCTACTACGGCAATCTTGACGGCATCTTCTCCGTAAACTTCCGGCTCAAGGGCAGGAAGATTTTCTACCAAGCGGTCTAAAAGGTCTCCGATATTAAGCCCGTGCGCCGCCGATACGGGCAAGGGATCTCCCAGGCCCAAGGCGTAAAAATCATATATGGGTGGATTTTCAAAATTTTCTACCTTGTTGGCCACCAGAATAACCGGTTTGTCAGTCCGGCGTAAAATGTCCGCTATGGCTTCATCATCGGGATTGAGACCTTCCCGGGCATCCACCAGAAATAAGATGACGTCCGCCTCCTCGATGGCCAACTCTGCCTGCCGCTTAACCTGAGCGGTCATGGTATCTTCCTCATTCAGAGAAGTAATACCACCGGTATCTACCAGGGTAAACTCCCTGCCCCGCCAGTCGGCGTCTCGATATAAACGGTCTCGTGTTACCCCCGGTATATTTTCCACAATGGCCACTCTCGCGCCGGTAATTCGGTTGAAAAGGGTAGATTTGCCTACATTAGGTCTTCCTACAATGGCTACTACCGGTTTGGCCATAAGTTAGACCTCCTCAGAGGTGAATATGCTTTCGCTTCCCAGTATCTTTTCTATCAATTCTCTTGCTTCCGGTCCCGCAGTCTCCAGTATCGCGCCGGTCTTGTCAGCCACCTGGGCTACCGTTAGCCCGTCAAGAAACAAGTCTTCACCCTCTCGCAACATTATCCGAGGAATAATAACCACCTCATCATCTTTTATTATATGCCGGTTTTCCTTCAATCCCCGGATGAGGTCGGAACCGGTCAGCAATCCGGCTACAGTCACGGTGGGACCGAAAAAGCCGTTCTCCAGGGCCAACACCCGGGCTTCCAATCCCCGCACCCGCTCACTTATTTCCTGTACCATGTTTTCTAAAAAAGGAGCTGCCAACATTCCGGTAATGATCACTACCTTGCGTGGTTTTGGGAGTTCCGAAGGTAGGCTTTTTTTTGTTTCCTCGTAGCCGTCTAGGAATAGCCGTACCAGACCGACTCCGTTTTCCAGCTGGGGAAACCCTTCGTAGTGTTCGGCGGGAGGTAAGGCAACCCCTGCTTTCAGATAGAATTCATCCGCCAGAAATACCAGGTTACTTCCCCTTCGCCGCCGGAATGCCGCTTGAAAAGATTTGACCTGGTTTATAATTTTCCTGGCTTCCTCCGCCGAGTAAACCCGTAATTCAGTTAACCCTTCTCGAAAGCAGGTCAGACCTACGGGAACCACGGCGATCGATCGTACCGCCGGCCATAGACTTTCCAGATCCCGCAAGGTACGCTCCAATTCTTCCCCATCGTTTATCCCCGGGCAGAGTACTATCTGCGTATGCATTTCTATATGAGCTTCTTTCAGTCGCTGTAGCTGTTCCATAATGTCCGCCGCCCTGGGATTGCCCAGCATTTGGGCCCGTAATCGGGGATTGGTGGTATGCACGGAAATGTAGAGAGGGCTGAGACGGAGCCGCACGATCCGTTCCCAATCCCGAGGAGTAAGATTGGTCAGCGTAATAAAATTCCCGTGAATGAAAGAATGACGGTAATCGTCATCCTTTACATAAAGGCTGGTTCTTAGATCAGGAGGCATCTGATCCACAAAACAAAATATACATCGATTACAGCACCTTCGGATACCATCAAAAGTGGCCTGGTCAAAATCCAACCCGAGGTCTTCGCCGTATTCCTTTTCTACCTCCAGTAGCCAGGTCTGTCCGTTTTTCTTTTTAATTTCTATTTCCAGTCTTTCATCGGCGGTCAGATAACGATAATCTATTATATCCTCCAGGTTATGGCCGTTAATGGATAAAATCCGGTCACCTGGTTCTACTCCTGCTTCTTCTCCGATACTGCCCGGGTGAACGACAGTAATCACTGCTCCCTGTTTCGGCAACTTAAAACCACCTCATTTAATATTTCTCCATCATTATCCACCATTAGTCGAAACAAGTCAAGGGCCAGGTCTAAACCGGACCTGACCCCAGTTCCTCTTTTACCCGCATCACCTGCCGGACACAGTTGGGGTATACTTGGCAAATAGCGTTTACCAGGATAGATCGTCCAAGCGCCCGTAGTCCCAAACGCTGCAGGTAGCTTCCCAGTTTAATCCCAAAAGTGGCGTACTTTTGGGCATCAACCAGCAACAGGTCGTGGGCAGGTATGCCGCATAAATTTAAAAAGCCACGGATGGTTTTGGGGGCCAGCAGTCTTTCGTTACCTACCGCCATAGTAAAAACTTCATGTCCCTGTTCATCACGTCCTACAAAAAAGGGCGAACCTGCTTTTGACGCCGGCAGCCGTAAGTCAAACCACTCGATTCTGTTAACCTGTTCGGGTTTTATCTTGACCTGTGCCGGGATATGCCCCAGGTGAATGGCCGCCATCAACGCCGCCAAATGAACGCCGGTGCTGCAGTAATAGATTATTCTCACTGTGCCATAACCTGCCCCGAGCGCAGCTTGGTTTTTAAGGTTTCAACCATGTTGGCAAAATTGGCAAAAGCCTGCTGGGTTCCCCAGATAACCAAAGGTCTTCCCAAGCGAACCAATCCCAATCGACGGGAAAGAAAGCCCCCTACCACCATCATCCAATTAACGTAAGGCATGGTATCCACCAGGATTACATCTTTCCCGCTGACACCGTAGAGCCGTCCTATACCGTACATCATCGGTTCAAACATTTCGCCCAGGTTTCGTTTCCCCACCACGTAAACCTGATTGCCAAATTCATCCGTTCCGATATATTTAAACTCCCCATGATCTTCTTTTTCCTGACCGTCAAAGTAGGGAACCTGCATCAGCTGGTCTCCCCGGGGAATGGCGCTGGAGGATAACAGTCCTACGTGAATGGCTGCCGCCGTTACTGAGGAATGAGAACCGCCGAAACAGTGGTATATAATTTTCATTCGCACCCACCTCTACTGTTTGACAATTATAATCATTCCGTTTTCCAAGTCATGAGCCATAGCCTTCAGCAGGCGGCTGAGATAAAGAGCCAGCCTTTGCTGTTCTTCTTCGTTATCAACAATAAAAATGGGGGCGCCCCCCGCTACTTGGTGTTTTACACTATCCAGAGCTATAATGGCCAGTATATATTGAGTTAAACCAACTTGCACGACATATCTTCCTTACCATAAGGTTTACATCATAGTCAGTCGGCGGCGCAACGTCCCGCCTTGGAACTGAGCGGCCGGGTTTTGGCACTCTCCAGTACCGGTACCTTTTTAATGGCTTCGATAAGACATTCCATATCTTTTTCCACCGGCAAAATAAATAAACCAAGGGCACCGGTATCAATGTCCTTGCGTACCAGAGGTGTCCACTCCTGTTCCCCAACCTCTCTCTTGGTGCCCAAAAGGCTGGCAGCCACATGTAAGATGGCCTGACGCTGCCCGGCATTGTGCAGAGTCGCCCTGGCGTTGTCATCCTTGGGTTTGATAAGAACCCCGAGTCCCTCAGCCAGTATCTTTTCCCGGGATGCTTTTAGCCCCACATTCATAATGACGATATGATCGACTTTCAAAAAAGCGCCTTCGAAATGTAGCCGGGCAGGGACTACTTCCGCAATATCACCTATCATTCGGCCCCGCATCACAAAGGTGTTTAAGAAGATACAGATCAAGCCTGTTAAAACTGCATAGGGCCAGCCGGCAAAATAGTTAGCTGAACTGGTGGCGAGAGCAGTTACCATTACCAAATAGTTGCGGGCTTCGAATACTCGGGCTATACCTTCGATGTAATCCAGTCCCCTTCGTACCAGTGCTGCTTCTTCTAGTTGAGTCAACATTTCTCTTTCCATGTTGCGTATTTCGCGAAATTGCTGAGCAGCAAGCGCCAGAAAGGTAACTGCTGTAAATTCCTTTTCTGCCAGTGCTGGTATGGCTACTGACCCTAATGCAGCCGCGATAAACCCCAAAGATATGTGAGTTACGGCTCCGTGCGGGTAGCTGGGATACTGCCGATAATCAATCCGGAGCATGTATAACCGGGCCAGGGTACCAAAGGCCAGACCTATTAGGACAGTCAAACCGTACTTTTCCATGGCCTTTTCTGATTAAAGCCTAATCCTTTTGAAACTCGGCTCTTTCATCATTGGTGTTAACGTTGGCTTCTTCGTATTTATCCCGAACTTCTTCAATGCGGAAGGCTTTCCGATTGATTCTAGATTCCTGAACGTTATGCCGCCTGCGGTTGCCCCTCATCTTAACCAGGGCATTGGCCCACTCTCCCGAAACAAACTGCTTCAGTTTTTCCCGGGCGCCGCTCCAACCCCCAGCGCTGATCAGAAGAAATATCCCTCCTCCGACCAACAGTATGCCTATTACCCAGGCCAGCGATGACCAGTCACCCCGGGTACTGGGCGGACTCTTGGGTATGCCCGTAGGACCCGGTCCGGTACGGGAAGGAGGAGTATTTATCCCAAGTACCTTGGGGATGGCATCGGCAAAAAGGGCGGCACCGTTTTGCGCCCGGTCTCGGCTGTTGGTGTGGGTCCCCACTTCAACCAAGATGGAACGAGGGGACAGGTCCTGGTTGTAGTTACCTTTAGCCAGAAAAATACCGCGCACCAGGCCTGGATGGGTTTTATCCAAATAGGCCTTTAAGCGCTTGGCAAATTCCAGGTTGGCCGACATGTTAGGGTTTTGACGGCCCACTACCAGGCGAACCTTGGTCGCAGGCGTCCCCTTGACGCTGGTCTGGTAGAAGTCCGGATTAGGCACTCCGTCCCGGTGAACATCTATTATGACAGACGGTCTTTTTTGCAGCAGGCGAAACGCCGTGCGCCGGGAGCGCTTATAGGATTCGGAATCATGAGGCTCATGAGGGGTGGTGTCGTGAATGGTATTTACGCCCAGCTTCTCCAGTTTGTCTTCTAAAGTAGCCCCTACTTTGAAAATCCCCCCTCGGGCCGGTATACTGTGCGTACCGTCGGTAGGAACATAAGACTCATCAGAGTGGGTATGATATATGGCTACCAGGTTTTTGGCAGGCTGTCCTCTACCCTGCACTACGGCAGCCTCTTCCCATTCCTCTTTCCAAACTATTTGCTCTTTCCCCACCATTTCCGCATAGGCGGTGTCCCCCTCAATCCGCTGGACACGGTAACGGCGGTTATCCTCGGCTATAAATTCGTCCCCTACATAAACCTGGCGGGCAGTCATGTCAATTATTTCTCCTTTTTCATCAACTACGGTGAAATAACCGCCATCGTCCCGCTCAACTTCAAATACACCTATTTCAGGCAAATTGATAACGGGCCGGTAAGCCGTTCTAGCGACCGGATAACCCGCCAGCAGAGCTATTCCGGCAACAATCATCACTATACCCGTCACTATTAGCTTTCTACTCAATTTTTTGCTCATTTCTTTCACCCCCTCGTTCAGTTTCCGGTTTGCGCGCCGGCTCCGGCCCCCCTGCTACTTTAGCGGAATTAATGTCCTTTAACCCTTCAACCAGATCCTCGGGACGTCCTTCGGACTCGGGGCCTCCTTGAAGCCGTTCTCTCGTTTCCCCCACTATTTCAGCCAGCAAAACAGCGAACAGACCGGCAAGGACCACACCGTCGAAAATACCTGCTCCACCTATACTCACCCGGCCGGGAATGGCAGTGGTTAGATAATAGATGAAGTCAACAACATCAAGACTTAGTACACCTAAAGTAGCGGCAATAAAAGCAGAACGTCGTGACCTACCGGCCAGGTAGGCTATAGCTCCCGCCACAATAGGATAAATATACAGGGGATCAATAACATCGTATCCCGCCTGCCAGGGATCCCGAGGCATGAGATAGCGGTTTATATAGAAGACGACACCTCCTGCCAGAACGGTAGCTACCAGAGCCCGGATCCATTCTTTGGCTGTCCCTGCCTTCCACAGCAGGTATACCGCAACCAGCAGCGGAACCAGGCCGCCGCCTACGTTAAGGGAAGCATTAACCCGGGGTACCGGCAGAGGAATATTGATGAAACTTCCTACGATCATAGCCGCCACAATGGCCAGGGCAGCCTTGTCAGACAACTGCAGACGGTCCAGCACCCTCTGCGCCAGGCCAAAATATATCAGTACCGATACTATTAACAAGGCAATCATACCTACGGGAAAACCGGCCATACTACCTCTCCTTTCAACGTTGATTACAATGCTAGCTTGCCCCGATTTTTTACAAATATACAAAAAAAGACCCGGCCAAAGCCAGGTCGTGAGTCTAACGAATACGCGTTTTCGTAACAATTGTTCCCTTTTTCGCTTTTCCCGCAAAGAAAAATTACTGCTCGTCTTTCGCTTCCTTTAAAATATCCCCCACCAGCTCACCTATGGTTACTCCCGTTTCTTCCGGTTCACGCTTAGCCTTAGTGTTTTGCTTTTCTGCTGCACTCCCCTGAGCTTCTCTCAAGCTTAGGCTCATCCGCTGGGCTTTTTCATCCACGCCAAGCACCTTAACTGGAATCTCGTCGCCCACCGATACTACATCTTCGGTTTTGGCCACGTGCCGGTCGGCAAGCTGAGAAATATGAACCAGCCCGTCTATTCCCGGTTCCACTTCCACAAAGGCTCCGAAGGGAGCGATTCGTACTACTTTGCCTTTCACTACCGAACCTACCGGATAGCGTTCAGCAGCGGTATCCCACGGGTTGGGCTGTAATTGCTTCAGGCCCAGGGAGATTTTGCCTGCTTCCCGGTCTACACCGAGAACTTTGACTTCGATTTCCTGCCCTTCTTGCAATACATCTTTAGGATGTTCCACCCGGCCCCACGATAACTCGGAAACATGGAGCAAACCGTCCACTCCACCCAGGTCCACAAAGGCGCCGAAATCCGTCAGGCGTCTAACTATACCCTTCCGTACCTGCCCTTCCTTCAGGCTGTCCCAGGTCTCCTGGCGTTTCTTTTCCAATTCTTCTACCAGAATTGCTTTACGAGAAAGCACTAGTTTTCTTTTATCACGATCAAGTTCGATTACTCGAAGCTTCAGTTTTTGGCCGACAAAGGCACTCAGATTTTCCACATAACCTATATCTACCAAAGAGGCCGGTAGGAAACCTCGAACGCCTACATCTACCAGCAGGCCGCCTTTGACTTCCTCGATTACTTCCCCTTCAACATCCTCTTGCTGCTTAAAAGCTTCTTCCAATCGTTCCCAAGCCCTTATACGGTCTGCCCTCCGCTTGGAAAGTATAGGATGGCCTTCCTCGTTTTCCGGCTTGATTACAAAAACCTCTACTTCCTCTCCTACCTCAACCACCTCGGTAGCACTGGTTACCGGACGGTAGGTAAGCTCTTTTAAGGGAATAATTCCTTCCGATTTGCCTCCTACGTCAACCAGTACCTCATCATCAGTAACCTGTACTACCGTACCCTTGATCAATTCACCCCGGCGCAATTCGCGCATATTTTCAGCTAGATGTTCTTCCACCACCGCACTATCTCTATATTCAGCAGCCGGAATCGTTTCGGTTGCTTGCCTCTCTTCCTGATCCTGCGGGGCTTCCTCCGCCGGTTCAGCCGGTTCTTCAACGGCTTCTACCTTTTCTGCCGCCTCCAGCTCACTTCCTCTATCCTGCATATCCCCTGTTTCTGCCGCTGGGACTGCATTCTCCTCCGCGTTTTCCGCGACCGGCTGAATTTCTTCCGCATTTTTTTGCTCTTCCTGCTTAATTTCCGTCATCCTCGTTACTACCTCCTCAATAATCCAGTCTGGTGTTGAAGCCCCAGCCGTGACTCCAACCCTCTCTTTATTTTGTAACCAAGAAGCACACAACTCATCAGCCCGTTCTATGTGATAGGTGGGAGTTCCGGTTTCGCTGCAGATCCGTGCCAGCTTACGGGTATTGGCACTTTCTTTTCCCCCTACCACAATCATCAAGTCCACCTTCCGGGCCAGCTCAGCCGCAGCCTGCTGCCGCTGGCGGGTGGCGTGGCAGATGGTGTTGTGTACTACCAGGTTTTTACTCTTTTTCTTCAGTACCTCGACTACCTGCCGGAAATTTTGTTCCGATTGGGTAGTCTGGGCAATTACTCCGATCTGGGGATAATACCCCAACTTTTCTGCTTCCCGCGCATTCTCTACTACTATCGCCCTGCTACCCGTCCAACCTACTATACCTATTACTTCCGGGTGCGACCGGTCACCCACCACCACCACCTGATAGCCCCGGTCGGTCAGTTCACCCGCCAACTCTTGAGCCCGGCGAACGAAAGGACAGGTAGCGTCCACTACCCGGAGTTTACGACTCTTCGCCTCTTCCAGGACCTCCGGGCTCACTCCATGGGAACGGATGATAACCCCGCCGGTTGTGATCTCCTCTAGACTGGTTACGGCTTTAATACCGTTTTTCTCCAATCTATTTACTACCTGGGGGTTGTGGATGATAGGACCCAGGGTATAGTAGGGTAGATTTTCATTCCCGGCCTGTTCGGCCAGCTTGATGGCCCTTTTAACACCGAAACAAAAACCGGCGTTCGGCGCCAGAATAATTTCCAACGTTTAAATCACCCTATCTCCAACCCTTCATTTTTTTCTATAGTCTGGCGCTTTTCGTCAAACATTATTTATTTTCGTGAAAACTTTAGAAATTCCTGCACACATGTTGTATATTAACTCCGGCAGTCGTCTCTTTTGAATATAGATTTAATTCTTTTTTATTCTAGCGAAATTTAAAAATCCCTGCTAAAACAAAAAAAAGGCCCGCAGATACCTCAGCTGGCGGACCATAATCCAATCAAACTATGCTGAAAGCCCTAAAGCTTTCCGTTTCCTGTTAATCCTCTCCAGTAATTTTTGAGCCGCAAGTACCGGGTCTTCTTCTACTATCAGCTTTCCTCCGAACAGTTCCTCCATAGTTAGCCCGTATTCTCCGGCACCTGCCGTCAGAGCTTTGCTCACCAATTCCGAGCCCCCAACAGGCGGTTTTACTCCTACATGCACGTCCACCCCTTGGGTCAGGAAATACGACCCGATGGCAATAGCCTTCGGATGGTGGGTTTCCGGTGAGGACGCGGCTACGGGCAACCGAGAAACTTCTACACCTAAATAATCGGCTACGGCTATTAATAACTCATCAATACGGGAGTTGTCCACACAGCTTCCCATGTGCCATGCCGGAGGCAGTGCCGGCAGATCCACCAATCCGCCCAGAGTTTCCATCACCCTCCGTAATCCTGACCCGCAATATTCCACGCCTTGAGGAGACATGAGACCGAACTTAGCCAGTGAATGGGCAGCGCACCCGGTACCTACTATCAGTACGTTGTTACGCATTAAATATTTAGCAACTTCTGTGTTGGCCCAATCCTGTTTTGTTCTGGGATTAGTGCAACCTACCAAAGCCACGATACCGTAAATATCTCCCTTTTCCATAGCCTCCACCAGAGGCTGCAGAGGCCGCTCTTTATTAAGCTTTTGCAGAAGGCCGGTAATTTGTTTGGTCGAAAACCCAGCGTAGACCTCTATTTTGTCCTCCGGTATACGTATTCTTGCCTCGTCCCTCTGCTGATACCTGTCCAGAGCCAGCCTCACGATTTTCTCCGCGGCATCATCAGCAGCGCGAGGATTAAATTCTATATGAATGGCACCGGGAATTTTAACATAAGGCATGGTGGTGATTACCGCCGTATGGTAGCAGCCAGCAACCTTGGTTAATCCAGGCATTATACACTGGGCATCCACCACTGCCGCGTCTACAGCCCCTGTGACGATGGGCAGTTCCTGGCTGGCAAAATTGGTAGCTACCGGTATGCCCCGCCGCATTAAGACTTCATTCCCGGAGCAACAGACACCTACTACGTTAATTCCTTTAGCACCTAATTGCAGGGCCTCTCCGTGAAGTTTTTGAGCCCATTCCACCACCTTTTCGCTAAGCACGGGAACATGGCCATGGACCATTATATTAACATATTCCCTTTTAATTACACCTAATTTATATTCAGACCTCACCAGTTGGGGTGACCCAAATAATACGTCCTGCAAGTCGGTAGACATGTGCAGGCCTGAATAGCCGTCCACTAGTGCAACGGTAAGAATACCCTTCAGGAGGTTAACTGGATCAGCGTCACAACCCATAGCCTGACGCTTAACTGCTTTGGCAATTTCCAAGTGGGCGTTAACAGGCAATATACCCAGTTTTTCCCATTTAGCTACCGTTTTATCCTGCGCCTTTAATTTTAGCCAGTTGAGAACCCCCTCCTGCTTTTGGAAGTCCTCTAAGGCCTTTAACGCAACTTGTTCGGCCACCTGATTAACAGTCAATCCATCCGTATCAATGCCCAGGCCGGAAGCCAAGCTGTAAAGTTTTTCCTCATCGGCAATTTTGTACGGAGCTTGACCGCGGACAGCCTTCAGCAAGGTCAGAACTACCTCTCTGCCGTGTTCAGCGTGAGAAGCCGCGCCTTCCACCACCGTGGCCAACAGATTCCGGGCCACAATGCTGTCGGCGTCAGCGCCGCATACTCCTAGGGCTGGCCCCTTGCCGTTAAGGCTAATCCGGCAGGGTCCCTCTAAACAGCCTTTACAACAAACCCCTTCCATTCCAAACTTGCACCGGTTGTTGGCGGCATCGGCTCGGTCAAAGGCAGTTTCAATGCCTTCTTCCCGAGCCTTAACCAGCATTTCCTGTACCCCATAGTCTATGGTTCTTTCCTCCGGCTTCCTCACCTTCTACCCACCTTCCATGTTATAGCAATTTACCGCCCTCAATTTTCATAAATTTAAAATTTGTTGGTTTTAAGTTAATTTAACGAAAAATTATTCTTAAATTCTGTCACCTAGGCGACATTTTTCGACATCTTAGGTGGCAAAAGTTGGCCAAAATAAAAAAAGCCCTGACTTTTCCAGTCAGCGCCATGTGTTTAAATTCGTTTTAGGAGATCCAGATTTTTAATCAACCATTTCTTACGTTTCTTCCTTTCCAGAATACCTTTATCCGCCAAGTCATTGAGGATCCGGGATACGGTCTGGCGCGTACTCCCCACCATGAGCGCAATTTGTTCGGTAGTCAACCCTAAATCCACTAGAATTCCCTCTTCTGTTTTTTCTCCCCTTTCCACAGCCAAACTGATAAAAAATTCTACCAAACGGTGGGTTACTTCTTTAAATACTAAACCTTCAATAATGTCAATAGAGTTACGCAAGCAATCGCCCAGTACCTTAACCATCACTGCCGTTAAATCCGGTTTGTAGCGAATGATTTTGGCGAACTCCCCGGTTTCAATGGCTAAAATTTCAACTTCTTCCAAAGCTCGAGCAAAACTCCTGGTGTGGGTACTATAAATATCTCCCGGTTCCAAAATGGAGAGAGTAAATTCCCGCCCGTCTTCATAAGTTAAATAGATTCTAACCTTGCCCCTAACTACTATGTAAACCAAATTTTCCGGCTGGTCAGGAAAAAACATAACTGTCTCCGGAGCAAAGGTTTTTTTGGTAAAACGCTGCATGATTTCCTTAAATTCTTCCTGTTGCAAGGTTGCGAGGATATTTATCTCAGTTAGTTTCATTCTGCCGACCATAAGTATCCCGCTTCTTTCCCCTGGTTTAATATATCCTGGAAAAGAGTTTTACTACTCAAAATAGGCGTCTCGTTTTAAAGGCCAGCACTCCCTTTACATCAGCTTTGAAAACATAAAGCTTAACTATTCAGTCCTTTGAACACCTCTTCTCTCACCTGTTCCATTATCTCCGCCAGTTGAGCGGAAGACACCTTCTGCCCGTACAAATCCTGGAAAACAAGAGGTTTGCCGATGACCACCCGGACCGTAGGACGAAACCTGCGCAAAATCTGCCTGCTTCCCTGTAAGGCTACCGGAACGATAGGAACCCCTGCTTTTAAAGCCAGCAGGGCCGCTCCCGGCTGAAAGGGCAACAGTTGTCCCGTCTTGCTGCGGGTTCCTTCGGGAAAAAGACCCAGTACCTTGCCTTCTTGAAGCAGTTGCAGCCCTGCCTTCAAGGCGGCCCGGTCCGATTTACCCCGTTTTACCGGGAAAGCTCCCAGTATCCTTATTAAGGGTCCCAGCAGCGGTATCCGAAAAAGCTCTTCCTTGGCCATGAAATGGATTTGGCGGGGCAAGGCTACTCCCAACACGGGAGGATCCCAGTAACTAACATGATTGGCTACCACCACAACCGGCCCTTGTGGAGGCAAGTTTTCCTTTCCTACCACCTGCCACCGGCAACAAATACGGAAAAATAAAAGCACTATTTGCTTGGCTACCGTATAAAACATTACCGGCCTTCCTCCATATGCTTGAGGATAATTTCCACCACTTCCTCCGGCTCGAGGTTGCTAGTATCTATTTCCAGCGCTCCGGGCGCCTTAATTAAAGGTGCTACCGGCCGCCGGCTGTCCATGGCATCCCGTGCAGCCATTTCCTTTTTCAATTGTTCGAAATCCGTATGAATTCCTCTGTCCCGCAGTTCCTGCCAGCGGCGTCGCGTCCTTTCTTCCAGGGAAGCAGTCAAAAAAAATTTGTAATCAGCCCCCGGAAGAACATAACTACCGATATCTCGTCCATCCATAACTATTCCGCCTCTTTCTGCCATGCGCCGCTGGAGCTCTACCATTCGCGCCCGCACCCCGGGCACCTTTGCCACCCGGGATACCTGGCGGGAAACTTCCGGTTCGCGGATGGCACTTGTCACATCCCTGCCATCGCAGTAAACCCGGATCTCCGTGCCGTCCTGCGGTACAAGAAGAATTTCCGTCTCTTCAGCCAGCCCGGTTACCGCTCCCTCATCTTCCAGGTCGATCTTACGTTCCAGGGCCTTTAAAGTCAATGCCCGGTACATGGCTCCCGTATCTATGTAAAGGTATCCAAGCCTTTTGGCCAGCATCCGGGCCACCGTACTTTTGCCCGCCCCGGCAGGACCGTCTATGGCTACAATTGCTCGGCTTTTCATTCTATCCCTCCGGGGATATTTTACCACAAAAGAGATTCCCCGTCACCTTGCACTCTGTAACTGTTTAAGAACTCTGGGGAAGTCGGGGAAGGAAATCTTAATACTTTCCGCTCCTTTAATAATGGTCTCTCCCCGGGCAACCAGTCCGGCTACGGCCAGAGACATGGCGATACGGTGATCACCGTAGCTGTCCAAAATCGTTCCCTGAAGCGGTCTTCCTCCCTCGATCACCATGCCGTCAGGCAGTTCTTCTATTTGAACGCCCATTTTCCCCAACTCGGTAACCATAGCTCTTATGCGGTTGGATTCTTTAACCTTCAGTTCCGCCGCGTCTTTGATAACCGTGCGGCCTTGGGCCACCGCCGCGGCAACGGCCAACACCGGTATTTCATCAATAAGGCGGGGAATCAAGTCCCCCTGGATGGTTGTGCCTTTAAGATAACTATAACTTACCAGCAAGTCTCCGTAGAGTTCGCCGGCGGTCTCTCCTGTTTCCAGCACCTGTATTTTGGCTCCCATGGCGGAAAGGGCATCCAGGATACCGGTGCGAGTGGGATTGAGGCCAACGTGACGGAGCAAAATCTCACTGCCGGGAACTATACTGCCTGCCACCAGGAAAAAGGCTGCCGAACTGATATCTCCTGGAACTACCACTTTCTGACCAAACAGCCGGGGCCTTCCCTGCACGGAAACCCTCAATCCTGCTTCCTCCAGTCTCGCCCCGAAAGCCCTCAGCATTCTTTCCGTGTGATCTCTAGATTTAGCCGGTTCTACTACGGTAGTGATTCCTTCACTGAAAAGCCCGGCCAAAAGAATCGCCGACTTAACTTGGGCACTGGCCACCGGAGAATGGTAGGTTATCGGTCGAAGGCTTCCGCCTACCACCGTGAGGGGGGCCAAACTGGCCTGCCGGCGGCCAAAAATCCTGGCCCCCATTTCTCGCAGAGGAATGGAGACTCTATCCATAGGCCGCCGCCTCAAGGATTCGTCTCCGGTGATCACGCTGTATACCGGCTGCCCGGCCAGTATCCCCAGCAGTAGACGCATGGTAGTACCGGAATTTCCAGCCTCCAGCACCTGAACAGGTTCCACCAGCCCTTCCAGACCAGCACCCCGCACTATCAGGTTTTTCCGATCCCCTTCTTCTATTTGAACCCCCAGGGCCCGCATACAGTTCACCGTTCGGAAGCAGTCGTCAGCCCTCAAAAAGCCTTCAATTTCGGTAGTACCACTTGCCAAGGCCCCTAACATTACAGCCCGGTGAGAGATAGATTTATCACCGGGCACTCTAATTTCTCCCTTCAGACTACCGGATGGTTTGACTTGCAGTTCCACTTTGCGCCCTCCTCAACCCTCCAAGTCAACGTCGTTTAACGATAATACCGTTATCCCGCAGAATGCGCAGTGCCTCTTCCACTGCTTCTTCGGTCTGAAATCCCAGGCGGATGGTCCCCCCTTCTCCTTCCCGCACCCGCAGTATTTCTATATCGATGATATTAATTCCTTCGTCACCTAGGAGCCGGCCAATTTCAGCAATCATGCCGGGCCGGTCCGGTACCGTCACTACCAGCTCGTAGACCGCCGGCAGAATACCCTTGAGTTTGCGCGGAATACTGGAACGAATTTCCTGGGCCTGACGAAAGATGCCGGTCAAGGTATCTTTATCTCCGGCCG
>NZ_BDGJ01000124.1 GCF_002207765.1 Calderihabitans maritimus | reverse complement strand
GAGTCCTAATAGGGCGGGAGATTAACCTGATAATAGTTTAATTGTCACTGTTTTCCATAGACCCGTCTGAAAAAGGACATACCTATCCCTCTTTTTGTTTTTCTTCTTTGTTCAGCTTTCGTTTTTTAGTTGAAAACCGGTCAAGCCACTTTGACCAGGCTGCGCAAATTCATCCCGCGTTTTTCCCGTATTCGCCCCACAGCCAGCG
>NZ_BDGJ01000123.1 GCF_002207765.1 Calderihabitans maritimus | reverse complement strand
AAACTTTCAATCAAACGGTCCAGTTGGCCTTCCTTAAGTTCGTCTAAGCGCCCAAGGGTACAAAGAACCTTCTGCCGGATCTTTCCGTCAATGCGCTTGTTCTCGACGATCTGAAGATATTCACGTATGGTACCGTCTTTGTTCTGGCGTCTTTTAACTCGT
>NZ_BDGJ01000122.1 GCF_002207765.1 Calderihabitans maritimus | reverse complement strand
ATGGGCATTATGTACTAAACGATCTAGAATGGCATCAGCCACTGTAGGGTCTCCCAGTATCTCATGCCAGTGCTCTATGGGCAACTGGCTAACAATGATTGTGGAACTTAAATGATTGCGGTCTTCAATTACCTCCAGGATCTCCCGTCCTTCATCCGCGGATAAAGGAGTTAATCCCCAATCATCCAAAATTAACAGGTCGAGTTTCAAAAGCTGATGCAAAAGTTTTGAATATGTACCATCCCCTTTAGACATTTTCAGATCCGTAAGGAGCCTGGGTACCCTAAAGTAGCGGGTGCTGTATCCCTTACGACAGGCAGCGTTGCCCAAAGCGCAAGCAAGTAGGTTTTTCCCACACCGGTAGGCCCGGTGATAATGGTAGCCTTGTTCAGGATGGGGCCGTGAATCTAAAATCTTTTTCACCAGTTCGGCAGTGTTTGGGCCAATAGTCTCTGACCAGTGAATGAGCCTGGAAGGCGTCCGCTCCAGGTACTTCTGATGGGTACGGGGCAGGTGTTTGGGTTTAAGGAAATAAAACAGAAGTTGCAGCAAATTGCTCTTAAAGCTTTGGGATTAGAAAGGAATGAGAGGCTTTTACAGGAAGGCTTACAGGAACTTGCTGCCTTAGAAAACGAATTAACTCCTATTATGATAAATCAAATCAAATTTGCTCCTACGGATTTAATAATAAAATTATATGAGTTAGAAAATATGACTTTGGTAATTAAAGCAGCAATAATAGCTGCTTTGGCGAGAACCGAAAGTAGAGGGGCTCACTACCGACTTGACTATCCGAAGAAGGAGAGTAGTTGGTTGAAAAATATCACCGTCTAACTAGTAAATGGGGAACTAAAAGTAAGGTAAACCCCTGTTAATTTCTTTTATCTAAAACCGAAAACTAATTCTGACAAAAGTTAAATGCTTACTTATCATCAAGGAATGAAAGATATAAGATTAGTTAATTAAAAAGGCAGGAAAAAATTTTTGAATGAAGAAATTTATTATTTAAGGTATGACCACATACAACTTACCAAATGTTTTTAGAATTAAATAATGTACAGAGAGCCAGAACGCTTAAAACAATTTATATCAAATATGTAATATAATGGTAATTATTTCTAAGTTTCCTCTTAATATAACAGCTATAATTTCAGAATCTATAGTTTCTAAGCAGCCAAACTGTGTTTGGCTTTGGCCGTAAGAAAAATTGTTTCATCATATGGCTTATAGTTTTTCCACATAGCAAAGATAATTCTCACCCAGATATTGGCTAAAGCCCGTACAGCTTCATGATGCGATTTACCCTGAGAACGCTTTTTATCGTAGTATTCGCGCGACCAGCCAACCCACCGTACTGTCTGATAAGCAAATAAATGCAGAGTATTACGGAAGGGTTTTACGCAAGATCTTCGTCTTCTCGCAAAGCGATATTTACCACTTTGATACAGCACCGGTGAAGTTCCAGCCAGTGCTTGTACTACGGAAGCGTTTAGAAAGCGTTCTCTGTCATCTCCCCACTCCGCCAGCAGTCTTGGGGCTTCGGGAAAGACGACTCTCGTATAGGCAGTCGAACTGACCAGGAGGAGATAGTCTTTTCCCGAAAAACTTAGCTTTCTATCATTTTATTACGTTGGCATGAAGGATTTTGCCTTCTTGCTATAAACCATTTTAACAGATAAGGGGGTGTTATTTGGTAATAAAAATTTTTAGCAAAATTAAATATATTATAACATTTTTTAGGAGGTGGATTAATTTATGAAAACTGTAACTGTTGATTATGGGCTTTATTCAGTTATTGAGGAAACGGCAAAAAGTCTTTATATTAAAGCTCTTAAAGATTTACCCCCTGATGTGCGGCAGGCTCTTCAAAATGCTTATGAAATAGAAGAGGAAGAAAATCCAAAGAAGATTTTATCTACCATGCTGGAGGCTATTAAAATATCGGATAATAAGCAATGTTTGCTTTGCCAGGATACGGGTATTCCTCTTTATTTTATAAAAATAGGTAGCCGGCTTAATATTGATATTCCACGTCTACAGAAAGCCATTATTCGTGGCACTGAAAGAGCTACGGTTGAGCATCCATTACGTTCCAGTGTATGTCATCCCATAAAAAGGACCAATCATCAAACCAGTACGGGTTATCGTATTCCTTTAATTAATTTGGATTTTGTTGAAGATGGTGACAATCTGGAAATTTTAATGGTACCTAAGGGTTCTGGTTCTGAGAATATGAGTTTTCTTAAGATGTTAATTCCAGCGGAAGGTATTCGGGGTGTTAAAAAATTCATTATTGATAGCGTGCTAGAAGCAGGCGCTAATCCTTGTCCGCCGTTTGTAATAGGTGTAGGATTGGGTGGTACGTCCGATCTTTGTGTTAAGCTGGCCAAGTTAGCAGCCGTGACTCGTCCCTTAGATTCACGCCATGAGGATCCTGATATTGCAGCTTTAGAAGAAGAATTACTAGAAGCAGTTAATCAATTAGGCATTGGTCCTATGGGTTTGGGAGGAAAGACTACGGCCTTGGCTTTAAATATAGAATACGCTTACACTCATATAACCCAGAATCCAGTAGCTGTAAATATTCAGTGCTGGCCGGCAAGACGAGCCAGGGCTAAGATTGATGTCAATGGTAAAGTGGAATTCGGATATTAAGCTAGAGTGTCAAATAAAGGAGGGATAACTATGGCTGAGTATAGATTGACTACGCCCTTATCGGAAGAAGAAGTTCGTAAGTTGAAGATTGGTGATACGGTGTTTTTGGAAGGGACTATTTTTGGGATAAGAGATGCCAATTTAATCCGTATTTTTGAAAATAATGTTCCCCCTCCAGTCGATTTTACCGGAGCTGCTTGTATTCATACGGCACCTAACGTACGCAAGGTAAACGGTGGGTATGAAAAAGTATGTATCGGAACTACTACCAGTTCTCGAATGGATCGGTTTACTCCTGGATTAATGGGTAAATATGGAGTGAGAGCAATTATTGGTAAAGCAGGAATGATGGAAGCCAGTATGGAGGCCATGAAAAAATATGGCGGGTGTTATCTGGCTATTGTAGGAGGAGCTGCTTCTTGGGAGACTGAAAAAATTCAAGCCATCGAAGGAGTTTGGTGGGAAGATTTAATGCCAGAAGCTATTTGGAAGTTTCGGGTTAAGGATTTTGGTCCCCTTATTGTAGCAATGGATGCGGAAGGCAATAATATGTATTATCAGATAAAAGCCCGGGCACGCGAAAAACTTGCGGATATTTATAAGAGGCTGGGAATTTAAATGATATTTTCGTAGGGTGGGTATTTATAACGATAGGAAGAAGCCCGCCCTACGAAATTAAGTTTTTATATAGTTTTGTATGTTTTTTAAATTAAAGAAAGTATATCAAAAGAGATGCAAAAAGGCTAAAAGTTATTGTCGTTAAAACGATATCTCCAAAATTTAAACTTCCTCGCGAATTTTTTTTACTTCTAAATAAAAAATATAAAAATATAAAAGCAGGAAAAAAAACTTTTTTCGCGAAATATAATTTATAACATGTATGACCACATACCATTAAGCTATAATTTGCAAATGTGGAGAAGGAAATTCTTTAATAAGCTAACTGCGGGAAGAGGAGTTGAGAATAGAAAATAAATTGTTAAGGAGGTGTTAATCGAAAAAGTAGGTAGGAGTTAATCCATCAATCTTTCAATTCAAATTTTAGGGGGTGACTATATATGAGTTCAATAAATGGTAAAAATGTACCTACAGTGATTAAACGAGATGTTTGGGAACAGATTCAGACGGGGATGTGGGCGTGGCTTATTCAGAGAATAACATCGATTATATTAATAGTACTTTTACCTTTAAAATATTATACTGGATATGTATTGATAGGAGGTATAGGAGGAAACAAAGCATGGGCCGCTGATTTTCATTCCAGTGCGATTGTAGATGGCTTGTTATTGTTAGCTGTTATATTTCATGCTTTATATGGTTTGCGTGTTATTCTTATTGATTATGGTTGGGTAAAACAAGCTAAAACTCTTTTTAAGGTATTTACAGCAATAGGAATTGTGACTTATTTAGCTGTACTGTTTTTTGTAATTTTATAAGAGGGGGAGTGAGTTAAAGTGCCCCAAGTCCTCATAAAAGTATTTCGGTGCAATCCAAAAATAAGCACGGAAACAAAGTGGGATACGTTTTATGTTGAGACATACAAAAACATGACCGTACTTGACGCCTTGTTCGAAATTTTACGGGCAAAAGATGCTACGGTTTCTTTCCGTTGTTCGTGTAGGTTAGGTATGTGCGGTTCTTGCGCTATGGTAATTAATGGTAAAGAAAGATTGGCCTGCAGAACCAAAGTGGCAGATTTGGGTGATACAATAACAGTAAAACCGTTGAACAATCTTCCGATAATAAAGGACCTAGTGGTTGATATGGAGCCCTTTTTTCAGAAATATGAAAGTATCATACCATACTTTATTGGTAAGGATGATGAAGTGGCTAAAACTCCGTCCCGGTCTCCAGCTAGACGCCTTATTGATGATATGTTAGATTGCATTACATGCGGAGCATGTTATTCTGCTTGTTCTATGGTGGCTTTTGATAAAGAGTATTTAGGTCCTGCGGCACTAAATAGAGCTTATTGTTTGTTGGCTGATGACCGTGATGCAGCTTTCGAAGAAAGGTTTAGGCGGATAAATCATGAACATGGAATTTGGCGTTGTCATACCCAATTTGACTGTATGGAGGTATGCCCTAAAAACATTATTCCTACGTGGTCTATCCAGCAGCTGAAAAACGAAGCTGTACTAAGAGGACTTTCACGCTATAGAAAAATAGAGGAAGGGAGGGGAGCACCAATGGGAGAGGAGATGGCAGGGCGACAACAAAGGAATAATCAAAGAGAGAAACAAAAATTGGAGATAAATTCGAAAGGTCACGGATTAGAGGGGAAACGGAATTTTTCTAAGGAAACTACGGATGAAGCTTCGGAAAAGGCAGTTAGCCGCAAGGAATTTCTTAAAAAGGTAGCATTAAGTTTAGTAGGAATAACTTCAATTTCTCCTTTATTAATAGGTATTAGAAGTACTCTTTCTCCTGTAACTGTATCTGAGGCGAAGCAACCTTGGATTTCGTTAGGAGATATTAATCAGTACGAAGAAGGCAAGCCTACGTTAACTACTTTTGAGCATCCATTGAAGTCTGGAAAATCTATTCGGAGATCCGTTTATGTACTAAGGGAGAGTAACGAAGTTGTAGTATACGATGCGGCATGTACTCACTTGGGTTGCCCAGTTCGCTGGAACGAAGAAGCTCAAATGTTTTTTTCACCGTGCCACGGAGGGGTTTTTAATAAGAAAGGTGAGGTTGTTGCTGGTCCTCCTCCTAGACCTTTAGATCGCTATGAATGCGAAGTCAGAAATAACGAGCTTTTTATTAAAGATTTTCTCCGCGCTTGAGGAGGGAACTAAGATGCGGAAGTTATGGATTTGGTTAGAAGAACGGACTGGGATAGGACCACAAATAAATTATATATTATACCGCAGGCTTCCTAGAGGAATAGGTTGGTTTCATACCCTCGGAAGTGCCACTTTGTTTTTAATTTTCCTGCAGGTGATCACAGGGCTGTTTTTAACACTTTATTATGTTCCTTCTGCTGACGAGGCCTATGAAAGTATTCTATTTATAGAGGGAGAGATCCAGTGGGGTTCAATAATTAGAGGTATACATTTCTGGTCAGCAAACTTTTTGATAGTTATAGTATTTTTGCATATGCTAAGGGTTATTATTTGGGGTGCTTATAAACGACCTAGAGAATTAACCTGGTTCGTAGGAGTAATAATCCTGGGTATCATATTAGCTTTAAGTTTTACGGGTTATCTCTTGCCATGGAATCAAAAAGCCTATTGGGCTACGGTGGTAGGGACTGAGATACTAGGGACTATCCCGGTTGTTGGTTCTTTTATAAAAGAAGCGGTAAGAGCCGATACGGTAGTGGGACCATTAACCTTGACCCGGTTTTTCAGTCTACACGTTCTTTGGCTACCAGGACTACTTATGATATTGATTATAATACATGTGGCTTTAGTTATTAGGCATGGGATAGCGGAACCACCACCAAAATCTTTTTTACGCACGTATTCTCAGTTGAAGGGGTCTGCTTTTTTCCCAGATCACGTGTTGAAGGATGCTTTGGTTAGCGTAGGTTTGTTTATAGTAATAATGTACCTAGCTATTACAGTTGGAGCAGAAGTAGGAGAGCCGGCAGATCCTGCAACGGTGAACGTGGTCCCTAAACCAGAATGGTATTTCATGTTTTTTTATAAGCTCCTTTGGTTTTTCCCGGGAAAATTCGAAGTAGTGGGAACCTTTTTAATTCCTGTAATAATTGGTTCAGTTTTGTTTCTATTACCTGTACTCGATAGAGGTCCGGGGAGGCATTTATTCCAACGTCCGGTGGTAGTTGGTGTAACGGGTATCTTGGTTGCATCTATTGTGTACCTTACTATATTAGGATTGACCACACCCAAACCACCAGGGACGGTAGAGATTTTTGAAAAAACAGAGCTTCCCGAGGCGGTAGTTGCGGGTTACGAGGTTTATACCAAATATGGGTGTGCAGCTTGTCATGTCGTACGAGATGTCGGTGTTCCAGTAGGACCGCGGTTAGATTCTAAGAGATGGATAAGGCGCTCCGAGGAATATCTAGAGAAAATTCTTGCAGATCCCAAACTTATTAATCCGAGATACGAAATGCCGCGTTATGAAGATATTATGTCAAAAGAAGAAAGGCAGGAGTTAATCAAATTTATTAGATTTTTGGAGCAGAGCTAACAGGGAGGGAGATTATTTATGGAAGAGCTGGTTACTGATATTCTGATATTGGGAAGTGGCGGAGCGGGACTATTTGCGGCTTTACAAAGTGCGGATGCAGATCCTAGGATTTCCGTTACGCTGGTCACGAAGGGATTGGTAGGTAAAAGTGGTTGTACAAGGATGGTGCAAGGTGGTTATAACGTGGTGTTAAATCCCAGAGATTCTTTAGAACTTCACTTTAAGGATACCTTAAAAGGTGGCCAGTTTATTAATGATCAAGAATTAGCGTGGCTTCTGGTATCTAATGCTCCCAGGACCGTACGTGAATTAGAAACGAAGGTAGGATGTTTCTTTGACCGCGATGAACATGGGAACATCCATCAAAAACCGTTTGCCGGTCAGTCCTTTGATCGTACTGTACATCGCGGGGATTTGACAGGAATAGAGATAATTTCGCGTTTAAGGGAACAAGTTTTTCGTCGGCAAAATATCAAGGTAATAGAAGAATGTAGGGCAATAGATCTAGTAACTAACTCGGAAGGCACAAGAATAGCAGGTGCTGTACTGTTAGATATTCGAACTGGGCAGTTTTTATTAGTTCGGGCTAAGGCGATACTGGTTGCCACAGGCGGTGGGGCCAGAATGTATAAAATTTCTGCTCCCTCCATGGAAAAATCAGGGGATGGAGTAGCTATGGCTTATCGTGTAGGTGCGGTATTGATGGATATGGAGATGCTCCAGTTTCATCCAACTGGATTGCTGGCAGGTAATTCCCGTTTACGTGGAAGTGTGTTGGAGGAAGGTTTACGAGGTGCGGGCGCCTATCTTTTTAATGCTAAAGGCGAACGCTTCATGGAAAGATATGATCCAGAGAGGAAAGAACGGTCAACGAGAGACGTAGTAGCCAGATCAAGTTATATGGAAATTTTAGGAGGAAGAGGTACTCCAGATGGAGGAGTATATTTAGATATGTCTCATCTTGGGGCCGAATTTGTAGAAACTAACTTTCCTGGTATGGTGGAAAGGGTTAGAGAGATAGGTAAAGATTTGGCGCGTGAACCTATTGAGGTGTCTCCGACGGCTCACTTTCACATGGGTGGAATACGGATTAATTTGAATTGCCAGTCGAATATAGAAGGATTATTTGCAGCTGGTGAGGATGCGGCCGGTGTACATGGGGCTAACCGGTTAGGTGGTAACGGTGTTGCTGAATCTACAGTATTTGGAATTTTATCAGCGGAAAGAATGGTTGATTATATTAAAGATGTAAGTTCTCCATCTTCATATTCTCAAAAGCAAGTAGAAGAAATAATCGAACGAGCCATCAAGCCATTCAAGCTTGAAGTAAATAATAGCGAAAGTCCGTTTGCTTTAAGGGAAGAAATTGAGGAAATGATGTGGCAAAAAGTTGGGGTGGTTCGAAATGGTAACCATTTAAAAGAGGCATTAGAGGAACTTAATGTGTTTGAAGAAAGGCTTGAAAAGATTGCAATTTCTGGACCTAAGGAATATAACGTTGCATGGAATGAGGTTCTTAATTTACGGAACATTTTAATTATTGCCAAGGCTACAGCGTTAAGTGCTTTATTGCGAACAGAAAGTAGAGGCTCTCATTATCGTGAGGACTTTCCGCATACAGATAAAGAATGGTTTAAAAATATTTGTTTACAGAAGAATGGAGAGAACGAATTTAAAGTTTTTGAACAACCGGTTAACTTTACACGAATGAAACCCGAAGATGTTTTAAATTAACGAACAAACTTTTTTAACTAAAGTACAAAGGATTATTGATGGAAAAAGCACGGTCCCTTGGGATAAGAGTTATTAAAATTAGTAGCGGTAATAATCGATAAAAGGCATCTTGATTTCTTAATTTACAAACTAATTGATAAAATTTTTAAAGACACACGGTAAAAAGTCAAGGGCGAAAAAATGGGAGTCCGTGTCAAGATTCAGTAGGTGCACAAGAAAATTTTATCTTTAAGAGACCTCACCTTCTAAAACATTAACTTTACGACGTCGGCCTTGACAGCCACCCCGCAGGTGGTAGAACATGGACACCGACGGGGCGGCTCCGGGGAACAGGTACCGACAATATACGCGCCCCGTCTCAAAAACCATGGTACCACCTGCGGGGTTCCCGGCTGTCAAGGCTCCCCTCACAGCGCCGCCTTTTAGACCCTCTGGGGCTCACCAGGGAACAGCTAGCACAAAAGACCAGAAAGGTTGCTACGGGTAAGTTCCCGTAAAACATACTTAATCCACGGCCGGTCGGCAAAAGGACTCTTTAATGCCGGAACAGATGCCTGCAGCCATTTTTCTATATCTACTGTGTTTGTGTTTTGGTCTTCCACCGGCGCATGCTTCGCAACTTCTTTCAATTTCCGCTGTTTAATGGGCCAGCGGTAAGTATAATTACCAAGCTCACCGTTTGCCTTAGCGGCCAAAACACGAGCCATCCGGTCTCCTCCGGAGATTGTCCATCTGGCTCCCAGCCGTTTCATCCGCCGGGCTACATTGTGTTGTATCTGCCCCTCAATGGCACCCAGACGTTTCGCCCCCGGCGAGGCTACGATCCCCGCCCAGTTTTCCTCAAGATAACGCAAAAGCTTGGTGATCCTCTTTTTCCGGTTGCCTCTGGTCTTTCTTGCTGCTTCCGTAAGACTCATCTTTGACAGTTAATCCTCAAAATCAATGACCCGAAAACCGGAAACCCTTGAAATGACTGAGGTGGATTTTTACAAATCCTAAACCGTGGTGCCACAGATTCCAGGATAT
>NZ_BDGJ01000121.1 GCF_002207765.1 Calderihabitans maritimus | reverse complement strand
ACTGTTCCAGGTATAGGGCCAGTTTACACTGCCGGTATTGTAGCGGAAATAGGTGACATCTCCAGGTTTAAGAACCACAATGCCCTTGCTAAATTCGCGGGCCTGACCTGGCGGCAGCATCAGTCCAGCAAGTTTTCTGCCGAGGATATCCCCCTCACCAGGTCCGGTAATTATTACTTACGGTACTACCTCATTGAAGCGGCTAA
>NZ_BDGJ01000120.1 GCF_002207765.1 Calderihabitans maritimus | reverse complement strand
TGATGTTTCGCATAGCTACCCTCCTATTTGCCATAGGTCTTGAACACTCCTTCATTCGTTTTTTGTCACTAAACAAATTAAGCAAGTGTTCAAGAATTCCTATGGCAATTTTGGTACCGGGCATCGCTTCGCGAAACATCTCTTCTATC
>NZ_BDGJ01000119.1 GCF_002207765.1 Calderihabitans maritimus | reverse complement strand
TGGGTTTACCTGCTGGACCAAGCGTTACGGCTAGATTCCCATGATCGAGTAGGGCCGGGTTTAACGGAGTTGGTAGTTGTATGGGCAACCAAGGGTCCGTCATACCGGGATTCTCGGGACCGATTGGCGGATCTTTACGGTGCTCAAGTCCTTAGCCA
>NZ_BDGJ01000118.1 GCF_002207765.1 Calderihabitans maritimus | reverse complement strand
CAAGTCCTTAGCCACGAAACAATTCGTCAGATATTACTGGAAGTAGCTGCCTCTGTAGAACGAGAAGACGAGAAACAGATTATTAAAGGAACCGAAAAACGGACTGTAGACGCGCTCTTTATCGAAGTCGACGGATTTAATACCCACATGCAGAGCAGACAGCGAGGCAAGCGCAAGCGCCGTGAAACAAAA
>NZ_BDGJ01000117.1:80212-80560 GCF_002207765.1 Calderihabitans maritimus | reverse complement strand
TTCTTCTATTTTTTTGCCCCAAATCCTCCCTTGTGGAAATTGATGGATTCTACCCAAGTTTATTTTACACTAACTAAAAAATCGGGATAAAACAATGTTTTACTGTTGTTTGGGTAGGCGGATTTTGGAGACGGCCTCCTGCTCGAGGCGTTTTCCTTTTTCCAGCATCAAACGAATGAGGCGGTGAAAAGGGTGGTATGCTTCCTTTTCGAGCAGCGCCGCGAGTTTTTGCCTGTAAGTACTGGAAAAAGGCTGAGCGTACTCCTCATAAGCAAAGAAGGTCTCTTCATCCATCATCAGGGGCTGGAAGGAAATGCCCGTCCTCCGGCAAAGGTGTTGCCAGATCTG
>NZ_BDGJ01000117.1:37563-80067 GCF_002207765.1 Calderihabitans maritimus | reverse complement strand
TATGCCCCGCCTGTAACGGCACGCGAAGTCGTAGATTTTGCGCAGGAATTGTCTCCTTTGGCGATTGTGGTAACCGCCAAGATAGATTACCAGATGGTCTGCCGGCCCTTCATCAACATAGTGATAAAAGGAAGTAAGGTTCTCTACCGTTACCACTGCTTTCGCTTCCAATCCCGTTATCTCCAGATCTTCAACCATCTGCGGCGCCAGGCCCAGGTCCGGGTAAAAGGAAAAAAGGTTGATCTCGCCCCGCGGAGTACGAAACTGAAGCGGTCCGGCAATGTTGATATGCCCGGGATTATCCAAAAGCCCCAGTTCGGAAAAAATCTCCTCATCCTCTAGTTCCTGGTCCTCTGGTGACAAACAATAATTCCTAAGTACCCAGAGCACCGGTTTTTCCAGCTGGTCCCAGCGTTTTGAATCCCCGAAAAGTTTTACACTGAAACGACGTTTGGGCACCTCCTGTTTCAGTTCCAGCAGGGCATTGAGAGCCCGAAAAAGCTGAGACCAGTCTTCAAGACCTTTCAAGGAGTTGAGCCCCGGAGGCAGCGTCTCATAAGCAGAAAGACGTTCCAGCAAGTCCCGGTAAAAGGGCTGTAAGGCCTCAGGAGCGCTTTCTTGCCATTGGAGAACAAGCTCCTGCAGTCTATGGTAGCGGTCTCTTTTAGCTTCGCGCCCCAGCTCCCGGTAAATAGAGGGTAGTTCTTCTGTATTAAGGATCACGCGTTTCAACGTCTGGTTCCGCTCAAATTCCTCCCATTCTAATTTTACCCAACCCCGGCGCTCTAATTCCCGCATCTCCATGTTGAAGCGGCGGCGAAAAGAGGCATCACTGATATGGAAATAATCGGGGTAGTTTCTGGCATTTATCCTGAGCATGGTACGGCGGTTATTCACCTGAATTTTGCCGTAATCCCGGCGGGATTCATATTTATCTAGCAGTTTACTCATTTCCCGTTTCTGCAATTCCGTAAGTTCCATACCTCACCACCCTACTGCTTTTGCGCCCAGTTTTCTATGTCCTTACGGGTAACCCGTTCCACGAAGCTGTGATATCCTTCCCTCATAACAATGATGTTAGTATTGACATGAGGCACTATTAGCTGGATTTTCCCGGTGGGCGCCACAATCAGCGCCTGGAATCCCAGCTTCCGGATAAACCGCACGCACTCCTCCACGTTGTCGGCATCCATGCGGTTGAAGGCTTCGTCAAATACTACCAGACGCAGCGTGTCTTTCTTGCGGTAGAGGTGATAAGCCTGGTAGAAGGAGGCCAGGATGGCCACATAAAAGGGTACTTGGGTCTCGCCCCCCGATTTATCCCGGGAAACCCTGGAAAAATAGCTCTTGTTACCCTGTTCGTCAGTAATGACTATCTCAAAGTCTAGGTAGGAGCGATAATCAGTAAGCTGCTGCATCCTTTCCTGGAAATCCTCGTCTTTGACGGTAATCTCCCGGAAAAGGCGGTCCAGGGTGTCACCGTGCCTGTCCCGGAAGGCCTGGCTGAAAAGAGTCTCCCCCATGTGCAGGTTAGGATCCATAATCATGTCGTAATATTCCCGCATCCCCGGCCGGGGGGAGAGGCGAAAACTATAAGAATCCTTTCCAAATTTAAGGTCTTTAAGGGCGCGATTGAGCTCTTTAATTTCTTCCCGGGCAAGTTCAATGGACTCCCGCAGCCGAGCCACAAAGTGTTCCTTGAAAGCCTGTTCCGCCTTCTCGCGGGCTTTTCTTGCCTCCTCGCGGTATTCCTGCAGGTGGCTTTCCACCAGCAGGCGATGGCGTTCTTCATAGGCTCTATTGTCCTCTGCCCTGGGATCGCCGGCAAAATTAAACCTGTTGTTGAAGTCCTTTCTCAATTCCACCAGCCTAAGCATGCCGTTATTAATCCTGGTCCGCAGGCGCTGAATATGACTGCCGTAATTGCGTTCCAGTTCTGACGGGACTTTCTTCCGGCTTTCCCGTTCCCATTTCTGCCGGCATGTACCCAGTAGATCGTCTGAAAGACTTTCGGCAAAAGAAAGGTATCTACCGCGGCATTCCTTTTCCTCCAGGGAAAGGCGTTTTAGCTTCTGGGCCAGGAAATCGAGTTCTGTTTCCAGTTGGCCTTCTTCCTTATCAAGTCCGGATCTTTTCACCCGGCATTCCTCGATCGCGGCCTCTTTTTCCTTTTTCTCCTCTTCCAGCCTGTCCAGCTCAGAGCGGTCCAGGGAAAGGAGCTCCTGGTTAACCTCGTACAGTTCTCGGCCCAGCTCATCCAGCTCCCGACATGCCGTGAACTCCTCGAGCCATCTCTGGTAACGGTCTGCTTTACTGCTCTCCAAGTTGGAAACGCTCGCCACCGCTTCAAGCCGTTCCTTTAAAAGCGACAGTTTCCTGCGACATTCCTCCCATTCTTTTTGCTTTCTAGCAAGTTGTACCTTCACCGCTTCCCGCCCGATATAGGGCACCTCGTAACGGCTTTTAGGAATTTGACGGGCCGTGTGATTCTGGTAGAGCATACAGGTGGGAGTAATAGCCCGGCGGTGCCGTTTTAATTCTTTTTCGGTTTCACACTTCATTACTGCTCCCAGAAGCCAGTTGGCATAGGCAAGGACATAATCTTCATCGGCTACGATTTCTTCGGCAAGGCTTCCCTTGCGCGCAGGTTTCGCTTCCAGTAACAGTTTTTCCGTGTTGACCAGTCCCACGTTTTCGATGCCGTGGGTAAATTTGTACCGTTCATAAATATCCAGCGCCTGGTCAAAATATCCCGGCGGCACCAGAAGGTCGAATTTCTGGGTATGGAGGTAACCTTCAATAGCATTCTGCCAGCGCCGGTCACGGATGTCGATAGCTTCACAGAAGACATAGACCGGAATACTTTCCCTTCCGTCGTTGGGTATCATGTGCTCCTGCAACAATTTCTTCAACTTCATGGCGGGAGAAGCGCTACTTAAAACCTGGTTCTTCTGCAATTCTTCGATTGTCTGCTTCAGTTCAGCCTCTTTTTCTTCCCACCTCTTTTTTTCTTCCTCCCAGCGGGCCTCCTGCCGGGTAAGCCAGGTCATGCACTCGTTCCAGTTGCGGGACTGCTCTTCAAGGTCGACCGGGAAAGAAGTCCCGTCGTCGAGAAAACGCTGCCAGTCCTCCCGCCCTCCGAGCAGGGCTTCTGTCAGCTCGAAGGGGGCATCTACCCGGCGCAGCACTTCCAAAAGCCGTTCCCTTTCAGCGATCTCAACCCTTACCTGGTGGAATAGATTGGTCCGTATTTTTTCCAGTTGTTGGATTTGCTGCTGCAACCTCTGTTTCCGCTCACTGAGTTCCCGCTCCCGCCGGGCAACCTGGTGGTCGGCGATCTTTGTCTCGATTTCTTCCTTTTCACTTACCAGTTGTCGGCGCCGGTTTTCTAACAGCTCCATTTCCCGACGCAGGTCTACAAGCCTCTCCCGTATCTGTTGTTGACGTTCTTGCGCTTGCACCAGTTCCAGTTTTTTCTGTTCCCATCGAGCCCGGTATTCCATGTACTGGCTGATTTGTTCCTGCCGTCGAAGGTTTTCAATTTCACCGTACTCTTGGGATATTAGTTCCAGCGCCTTTATTTCCTGTTCCGTCTCCAAAATTAGGTTCTCCACCTGGCGGAATTTTTCGAAGTAGTCGCGCATGGTATCAACATCTATACGGCGCTCTTCCAGGATGTATTCGTAGACGAAACTGCGCAGATTGGTTATGGGCGAAAAGGAAATCCCCTTACCAAAAAGGGAAAAGAAAGATTCTTTAACCCCACCGAATAACTGACGCAGGTCGCTTAGGTAACCCTCAATATCGTTACGATACTGACGAAATTTAAGCTTTTTTACTTTTAGGTGGTGGAAAAACTGCTGCCTGTTTCGAGGCACGCCATCCTGGAAAAATAGACTGTCCTCCAAGGGGTGCTCGTCCACCCGGAAAAAGACGTGTTCCTCTTCCCCCGAAGAGCTAAAGTAATCAAAAACCACACCGATCAGGTAGGGCTTCTGGGTAGGCGTATGGGTTATCTCCAGCACGACATAGCTGGAAAAATCCCTTTCCCCCCGCAGGTAGGTGTTCCCCTCGGCGCCGGTCTTACCGCGGAGATAGCTCTTGAGATCCCTGGTAGTTTTCTCATCGAAAGCGGAAGAGTTAAACTTGATCTTCTTTAAATTGGCTATGATGACCACTTGCAGGGCATCAATCAAGGTGGATTTGCCTGCGCCGTTATCGCCCGTGATAAGGGCACTGCCCTCCAGAGGAATAGTTTCATTGGTAAAATAATGCCAGTTAATCAGTTTAATCTTGGTCAGAGATCTCATCCTCCAGCCCCTCCTTTACCCCTTGTTCAGCAATCCACTGAGCCAGGTTTTCCATACCGGTTATGTCCAGTACCAGGGTCAGCGAAGGGTAGAGGACGTAAACGGCATCTGTTTCCTTCCAATGGCCCCGCTTGAGATCTAAAAGAGAAAAACGGTTGAACAGCCTAAGTATTCTCTGCATATCCTCCTGGGCCGGCAGGCGGTTTCTGATTTGTAAAGCCATGTATTTTTCCTGGATATCCCGCCCGGATACCAGTACCTGTTGAGTCAAACGCAGGTCCCGCTGTTTTTCCTCGTAAAGTAAACGAAGGATGAAAAGAAAAATGGTTTCCTGCAGGGTAAAATTATAACGGTTTTTTTCATAACGGTTATAAAGCTGAATAACTGCCAGGCGTTTTATATGCATCAAATCCCATCCGGAGAGGAGAAAGTAACCGGTAAATACCTCAAGATAACGTTCTACAAAACGATAATAAGGACGGTCCGCCTCCCGCTCACTAACGAGGAATGTCTGTCGCAAAAGCAGGTTGGCTGCTTCCCGGAAGGTCTCTTTTTCTTTGTTGGTAAATTCCTCATACTGCTGGTACCAGCTCAAGCCTGTTTCTCCTTTCTCTTAATGACCAGATTGGGAACTTCTACCTGCCCGCCTTTAAGGGTTACGGTTTCTCCCCTTTTCCCTTCCAAGCGATAGAGAGCACGGCGGGAGCGGCTGAAAAGGATAATATAGATGAGCCTGACCCACTGGTCCGGCGTTTCCAGCGGAACCTCATGGAGGGGCATGGTTTCCCTATCCCCCAGGATTCTTTTCACGTAATGATTGATCTGTTCCACCGTAACCTCCTGGGCTACCCGTTTACCGAAACGGGACAACTTCTTGGAACGGACCTCGGTGGAAACAGAGATTGCGGCCAGGGGTTCCGGCCGGTGGGGCTGCCGAGCCGCAGGAGGTTTTTTCGGGCTGAATTCGTCCACGACCCGCTGGGGAAAAAGACAGATATACCGGCTTATTTCTTCCGGTGTCAAGGCCTTTTCTCCCCACCGCCTGGCAAGTTCAGCCAAATAAGCCAGGACGGTAGACAGCTGGTTGCCGATCCCTCTGCCGTGACGCAGTTGAAAGCGCAGCCGTTCCGCCGCAGCCCTAGCGTAAAGGGCATTGCGGTAGTCGATTTCTTCCAGCAGTTCATCCATTTGAGTAAAGGATTTTTCAATAAAATCCAGCCATCCATAAATCATGTTCTCGGCGGTAAGCCTGTCGGGGGCCTGCTTTTCCTCCACCATAAGAGCGGCCTGGTTGAGAATTTGCGGCCTGTTGGACTGCCAGTCCCTGACCCGCCGTATAATAGCGGTACGGTATTTAGAAATGTGTTCTGACGTCTTAAGTCGGTAGTACTGCTCGCCTAGCACTTTGACCTGGTATTCATCAAATATCTGGCTTAGGATGGCCCTGGCATCTTCTGCTTCCAATAATTTTTCCGTGTAGTGCTTGATGCTGTGGTTAAGGCGCTTGAGCCCATCAATCAATTCCCCGGTAGATTCGTAGGCCTGGTGCAGGGCCACGTAAGAAAATCCCTCTTCACCGGTAAGGTTCTGGAAAATGCTCAGCACCCTGCCTTTGAACTCCATTCGGTAGCCGGTGCGGATTTTGTCTAGAGTTTCCAGAATTCCCACAGCATAGTCGGGAAGAGTCAGCTTGAACGTGTAATCAAAATGCTGCTCCTGGACGATCCAGCCCGCGTCGACCAGCCGCCGGAGAAGTTGAAAGGCCCGCTCGCGGGCGCTTTTTGCCACCTCTTCCTGATACTCTTCCTCCTCGAGGTGCCAGACTGCTTCATCCAGGGATTCCAGGTATTCAGTAAAGAGGTCAATAATCAACTCCCGCGGAAGAGTATAGATGGTTCTGCGATACTGCTCGTAGACCAGAAGTAACAGATCGGCGTAGACTTCTTTCAGTTGTCCGGCGAAGACGGAAAAAAGAGTGGGTGGGATGCGTAGAAAAAGTTCAGCACCAGGTCTAGACATAAGTTCTCCCCTTCTATAAAAGGGTATGTTCAGTTTTTCGACATCAAATGCCATAATCCTTCGTTGCTGAAAGACCCGATTCGATCCCTCTTTAACCCTAACCCTTGCATATTACATCCTTATCAGGTAAAATTTTTTTAAAATTTGAGGGTTGAACATATGTATCAGCAGAAATAAGGTGATGGCTTATGAAATTCGTGGCTGACCTCCATCTCCACTCCTGTTACTCTAGGGCAACCAGCAAAGAGGCTAATCCGGAAAACTTCTACCGGTGGGCAATTTATAAAGGTGTAACCCTGGTGGGTACCGGTGACTTTACCCACCCGGCGTGGCGGGAAGAGTTAAAGGAGAAGCTTGAGCCGGCAGAGGAGGGGCTTTATCGCCTTAAAGAAGAATATAGGAGACTGGTGGATGGAGTACATACAACCGGATCTGAGGCGACAGGGTTTTCCGCCGGTTTGGATTCTTTCGGCGAACCTCTTGTCCGCTTCATGATCTCTGGAGAAATTAGCACTATATACAAAAAAGGCGGACGGGTACGGAAAGTTCACCATCTCATCCTCTTACCGAGCCTGGAGGCGGCCGATGAGCTCAGCCGGCGTTTGGAAGAAATCGGCAACATTCGCTCCGACGGCCGTCCTATTCTTGGTATTGATAGCCGCCAGCTACTTGAGATGACCCTCGACGTGTGTCCGGAGGCTCTATTTATACCGGCCCATATCTGGACGCCGCATTTCTCCCTTTTCGGTGCCAAGTCGGGGTTTGACGCTATTGAAGAGTGTTTCGAGGATCTAACCGACCACATCTACGCCGTTGAAACAGGACTGTCTTCAGACCCGCCTATGAACTGGCGTCTCTCAGCACTGGACCGTTTTGCCCTGGTATCCAACTCCGACGCCCATTCCCCCCGAAACCTGGCCCGCGAGGCCAACCTCTTTAATACAGAACTTTCCTATTATGCCATATACCAGGCTTTGAAGGAACGAGACGGCACGCGTTTTTTAGGAACCCTTGAATTCTTCCCGGAGGAAGGCAAATATCATTACGACGGACACCGGGGCTGTAATCTCCGCTGGAAGCCTTCCCAAACGCGGGCCGCAGGAGGAGTTTGCCCTGTATGCGGCCGGAAAGTGACGGTGGGCGTGCTGCACCGCGTAGAAGAGCTAGCCGATCGCGAGGATAACGTTCGCCCTCCGGCAGCCCGTCATTTTGAAAGCCTAATTCCTCTCCCGGAGGTAATTGCCTCAGCTCTGGGCGTGGGAGCATCGACCAAACAGGTTACCCAGCGTTATTTCTCCCTAATCCGTAATCTAGGTCCCGAACTGGTAGTACTGCGTGAAACGCCTCTGGAGAAGGTGTTAAGGGTAGGCGGCCCGCTGATTGCGGAGGCCGTCCGGCGCATGAGGACCGGAGAGATAGAAATCCTACCGGGATATGATGGAGAATACGGTAAAATCATCTTGATGCGTCCGGAAGAAAGACAGGACCTCTTCCAACAAGCCACCCTCTTTACACATACCGTACGGGAAACCGCCTCGTCCGCCGTTCCGGCAAAAGAAGAGACTTCTGTTCCTCCTGTGGCGGAACAGAAAATATCCGGCGAACTGCCTGTTTATGAAAGTAACAGCGGCCAATCAGCGCAAGAGAAGGGAATTCTTGCCGGCCTTAATCCTCAGCAGCAAGAAGCAGTTACCGCTAAAACAGGCCCGGTGATTGTAATTGCCGGACCGGGGACGGGCAAGACGCGTACCCTGGTTCACCGTATTGCCTGGCTTATCGGAGATCAGGGAATAGCACCTCATCAGATCACGGCCGTTACTTTTACCAATAAAGCAGCTATGGAGATCCGGCAACGGGTGGCTAAGCTTTTAAACAAGGTCGAAGGTATTGAAGAGCTAACCGTGGGGACGTTTCACAGCATCTGTCTAGACATACTCCGCAGTTGCCGGCGGCAAAGTCCTACAAATCACCGTGATTTTTCTGAGCTCCTTGAATTAACCGTTCTTGATGAAGCCGACTCCCGCGAAGTTCTGGAAGAAGTGCTACGGGAAAAGGGCAGGCGCGGACACCAGGAGGGGCTTAAGGTCCTGAAGAGAATTTCCTTCCTCAAGAGCCGCGGTATCTTACCTTCCTCTCCTGAAGTCCCCGCAGATCTAAATCCTATTTACACAGCTTATCAAGAGAGGCTGGGCGAGTACCGCGCCCTTGATTACGACGATATTCTTCTGCAAACGGTCAATCTGTTTGAAAGGCTCGAAAAAGAAAACGTGCCCGAGCTACAACATATACGAAGCCGGTTCACCCACCTCCTAGTTGATGAATTTCAGGACGTTAACCCTGTCCAGTATAAATTGGTCAGACTTTGGGCCGGAAAAGGCAAAAACCTCTTCGTCATAGGTGATCCCAACCAGGCTATTTATGGCTTTCGCGGGGCAGATTACCGGTTTTTCAAGAAATTAAAGGATGACTTTCCTGGAGCGCAGATTTTCAAATTAACCTTAAATTATCGCTCCACTCCCACCATCATTCGCGCCGCCTCGGCCGTAGTCGCTAAAAACTCGGAAAATAACTTTATTTCCGGGTTAGAGAGTACGATTGTGGCTACAAAAACCAAGGGCCCTAAAATCATCCATTTGCAGGTGCCCAGCGAGATGGCCGAGGGTATTGCTATTGTAAAAGAAATCGGCCGCATGGTAGGAGGTACTACCATGCTCCAGGCGCATGATCAACCCAGTGGAGCATCAGAGCGAACCTGGAGCTTTTCTGACATAGCAGTCCTTTTTCGGACCGGACGTCAAAGCGAAACCCTGGAGGAATGTTTTCTTAAAGAAGGCATTCCCTACCGCATTGTAGGGCGAGAAAGCTTTTTGGAAGAACAGCCCGTCCGGGAGACTCTGGCCTTTTTCCGGTGCGTAATACAGCCAGAAGATGATTTTCATCTCTATCGATGTTTGGGCAGGGGCCGTTTCGACCTAGGGCGGGAGGGTATAGCTTTGGTCCGGGAAACAGCCAGAAAAATGAACTGTTCAGCCTGGAAGGCGATAACAGAATTAACGGAAGGCGGGAGAGCGTCCGGGACAGCCCTTACGGACAGGCTGTTGGCCTTCAGAAATGCGCTGGAAAAATACAGGTCTTTGATAAAAACCGAACTTCCGAGTAAAATCCTGGCTCATTGGATAGAAGAAAATAATCTAGGGCAGATACAAGCTATGGACCGGCTGCTGCAAGTGGCATCCCGTTTCAGCGACCTTCCTGCCTTTCTACACAGGATCGTCCTGGCACAGGAGGCCGACTATGAGCGCATGGGCAATAATAAAGCTTCCGTGGAGACAGTATCTCTGATGACCTTACATGCCGCCAAAGGGTTGGAATTTCCCGTAGTATTTATTGCCGGTGTTGAAGATGGATTGATTCCCCTGACCGAACGGAAAACTTCTACGGCAAAAGAGGATACCCTGGCGGAAGAACGCCGCCTGTTCTACGTTGGCCTGACCCGGGCCAAAGACATGCTCATCCTGTTATCCGCCAGGAACCGGGCGCGCTTCGGGTCGAAGGCTTCCTCCTGCTGTTCTCCATTTGTCCGGGAAATTCCTCCGGATTGCCTGGAACAGAAAAGCTGGGTAGAGCAGGTTAACCAAAAAAATGTAAATAGCAACCCAAAATTTAAACAGTTGAGCCTGTTCTGAAGAAGCGGACTGTCTCCAACCTATCTATATAGCGTCTAGCCGGAAACCAACTCACAATCTATCCTACGGGCTTCGGTATCCACCCGCACCACCTGTACCGTAACTATATCTCCAATGCGATAGCTCTTCCTGGTATGCTGCCCCAACAAGCAAAACTCCGCCTCCTGGTATTCATAGTAGTCATCCGTCAAGGTAGAAACATGGACAAAACCTTCCACCAGGTTTTCCATTTCCACAAACATACCGTAGGGGACTACGTTGCTGACTACCGCCGGGAAAACATCGCCCAGGTGCCTCTGCATGTATTCCACTTTTTTCAAATCCAGGGTTTCCCGTTCCGCCTCTTCCGCCACCAATTCCCTTATGGAAGACTGCTTCGCATAATCCGGCATCTTTCTCTCCAGCTTGGCTTTGCGCCGAGAAGAAAGAGCTCCTTTATTCAATATCTCACCGATCACCCGGTGGATAACCAAGTCCGGATAGCGCCGGATGGGGGAAGTAAAGTGACAGTAGTAGGGAGCAGCCAGTCCAAAATGCCCCAGGCACTGCGAGGCGTAACGGGCATGTTTCATGGAGCGTAACATTACCGTATTAATGATTCTGGCCGAAGGCTTCCCTTCTACCTGCTCAACCACTTCCTGAAAAGCCCTCGGATGTATTTCATTCTCGACTCCCTTGACGTGGTAACCAAATCTTTTTAAGAATTGATTGAGTTGCTTCACAGCTTCTGGGTCGGGTTTCTCATGCACCCGGTAAACAAAAGGAGCTTCCAGCCAGTAAAAATGTTCGGCCACCGTTTCGTTAGCCAGTACCATAAATTCCTCAATAATCTGTTCGGCAATGCTTCGTTCCACTCTAATAAGCTCCACAGGCTTACCCTGTTCATCAAGCCTTACTTTGACTTCGGGAAAATCAAAATCAATAGCCCCTCTCTCGAGCCGCCGCCGGTATAAAATCCGGCAGAGCTGTTCCATCAGGCGAAAACTACCTATTAGTTCCCCGTACCGTTCCATCAATACTGGATCTTCTTCCAGTAGTATTTTCCTTACATTAGTATAGGTCATACGCTCTTTAACTCGGATTACGGACTTAAAAATATCATAGCGAACTACCTGTCCCTCCCGGTCAACCTCCATGAGAACCGTTACCGTCAACCGGTCTTCTCCGGCGTTTAGGCTGCAAATACCATTGGAAAGCCGAGGAGGTAACATGGGAATCACCCGGTCGACCAAATAAACACTGGTTCCCCGCCGGTAGGCCTCGCGGTCCAACTCACTTCCTTCTTTAACATAGTGAGATACATCGGCAATATGCACGCCCAGCAGAAAGTTGCCGTTGTCAAGTACTTGTATGGAAACTGCGTCATCAAGATCCTTGGCATCTTCTCCGTCAATAGTCACAATTGTCCAATCCCGTAAATCCTTCCGGCCTTGGAGATCCTCTTCGGAGATAGTAAGGGGTATCTTCTCCGCCTCCTTCATGACCGGTAGAGGAAATTCTTCCGGCAACTGGTATTTCCGCATTATGGATATAATATCTACTCCTGGCTCTCCCCGGCGACCCAGAATTTCAACCACTTTTCCTTCCGGGTTGCGTCTTTTTTCGGGCCACCGAACAATCTCCACGACCACCTTATCGTTTTGACGCGCCCCATTAAGGTCGTTCCGGGAAATAAATATATCTTGAGCAATCCTGGTTTCGTCCGGTACTACAAATCCAAAATGGCGGCTTCGTTCCAGAGTTCCTACTACAAACCGGTTGGCCCTTTCCAAAATACGAATTATCTCTCCCTCCGGCTGCTGCCCATCAACCTGTCTCCGATGGACACGGGCCACCACCCGGTCATTGTGCATAGCTCCGTTGAGACCATCGGCACCAATATAAACGTCCTCCATCCCCGGGGTGTCGGGAATAACGAAAGCAAACCCCTTCGGATGTCCGTGAAGTCTCCCTACCACCAAGCCCATCTTCTCCGGCAAACCATACTTTTTTTTCCGCGTAAAGATTATTTTACCCTCCTGCTCCAATTCCCGCAGAAGGGCCAAGAAATGTTCAATCTCGCGGACCTCTAGGGCATTAACCAGTTCTTCTGCCGTCATCGGTTTGTAAGTTTTTTCCCGCATGAAGGCGAGTATTTCTTCTTTGGTAATCAAACTAAAGCCTCCCTGAAGAAATAAAAATTTTGATTATGTATAAATATTACCCTGATTTTATGAATTTAAACTTTTTACAACCCTAGCTCATTGCTGATGCCCCGCATGGCCTCTAGTCCCAATTCCATAAATTTTTCCAGCGAAAGGCCCATTTCACTACAGTAATCAATAGTTTCCCGGTCGGCACCCCGGGCAAAGGATTTTTCCTTATACCGATTTATTAAGAAAGGTACATCAATGGCCGCCAGTTTCTTTTCCGGGTGAATAAGAGCCGCCGCCACTATTAACCCGGTTAGAGGGTCCGTGGCGTAAAGAGCCTTGTCCATAAGACTTTTAAGGGGGAGACCATGATAATGGTTATGCGCCCTGACCGCGTAGACAACCTCTTCGGGCAGTCCTTCTTCCGCCAGCAAATCTGCACCTACTTGGCTGTGACGCTCCGGATTGTCCTTAGTATCTTCATAATCAATATCATGAAGAAGTCCGGCTAGACCCCAGAGTTCCTCATCCTCGCCAAAATGTTTCGCCAAGCGACGCATAACTGCTTCTACGGCCAGACAGTGTTTTCTCAAATTTTTATTTTTGAGATGTCGCTTTAGCAATTCCCAGGCCTGATCTCTAGTCATGATTTATCCCCTCCTCATAATTTTACCTCTTAACCAGCAAAAACTTACCCCGGGCCTCGGCAGCCTTTTCACCGTTCGGCAGTTCTATCCAGGCTTCCGCTGTAATCAATCGCCTGGTTTCATCTACCACCTTTCCGTAGGCTCTGACCGTTTCTTCCACCGGTATGGGTTTAAGAAACCTCACCTGCAGCTCAACGGTCACCGAGGATAAACCTTTGGTGTAAAGATAATGACCCATCACTTCATCCAAAACGGTAGAGGTGATGCCTCCATGCAGAATGCCTGCCCAACCCTGAAATTCTTTTCGGGGAGTGAATTCAGTCATATACAACCCATTCTCTTCCCGGAAACTCAATTTCAAACCAATAGGATTATCCACTCCGCAGGCAAAACACATGGTATCGCCCTGGAGTTTCATTTCACCTTCCCCCTTTTACACGGAAATAAAAGAGCTCCGTATGGAGCACCTTACTAATAGTATACCAATTTCTGCTATGAATTCAAAAAGTGTTGGGAGAACTTTTCTCCCAACACTTTTGATTACGTGAACGCTACATAAAGAGCGGGGCAAACACCAGAGATACAATAGTCATCAGCTTGATCAGGATGTTCAAGGACGGTCCGGAGGTATCCTTGAAAGGATCTCCTACCGTATCGCCGTTAACAGCCGCAGCATGCGCTTCCGATCCCTTTCCGCCGTACTGACCGCCTTCGATGTATTTCTTGGCGTTATCCCAGGCTCCACCGGCATTGGCCATCATAACTGCAAGCAAGAAACCTGAGACTAATGCTCCAGCCAGCAGTCCACCTAAGGCCTCTTTGCCAAGGCCTGGTATAAGTCCTACGGCCAGGGGTACAACCACCGCCAGCAGACCCGGAATAATCATTTCCCGCAGAGCCGCACCAGTACTAATACGCACGCAGTTAGCATAATCCGGTCTAGCTTTGCCTTCCATCAGACCCGGTATGGACCGGAATTGACGGCGCACCTCCTCAATCATATCGAAGGCCGCCCGTCCAACTGCCTGCATGGTTAAAGCTGAAAACAGGAAGGGAAGCATGCCGCCTATAAACAGACCGGCAACCACATTCGGCTGGGTTATATCAATAGCTTGAATATCCGCCGCTTTGGTATAAGCGGAAAACAACGCCAAAGCGGTCAAAGCAGCAGAACCTATGGCAAAACCTTTTCCGATGGCGGCTGTAGTATTACCTACTGCATCCAGGGCATCGGTTATCTTACGAACTCCCGGCTCGAGACCGGACATTTCAGCGATTCCCCCGGCATTGTCGGCAATGGGACCGTAAGCATCTACGGCCACCACCATTCCGGTAGTAGAGAGCATTCCTACCGCGGCCAGAGCAATGCCGTACAGACCTGCCAGTTTATAAGCCAATAAGATGGCCACCACTATAACAACTATAGGCAGAGCCGTACTCATCATTCCGGTGCTGATTCCGGCAATAATGTTGGTAGCAGTTCCCGTCTGCGAAGCCTTGGCTATTTCTTTAACTGGATTGAAACGGTCGGCAGTATAGTATTCAGTAATCTTACCAATAAGAACCCCCGCCAGCAGGCCAGCAACTGTGGCTCCAAATACGTTTAGGCCGATATCCGGTAACAGGCTGGTGGATAAGAAATAGGTGAAAGCGATAGCTAGGATACTGGCCACCAAAGTTCCTGTATTCAGGGCACTCTGCGCCCGGGCGCCTTCGTTGGTACGCACGAAGAAAGTACCGATAATCGCCGCTATTACACCGGCAGCCGCTATGTATATCGGCAACAAAGCGGCGTTAACGCTGTTGCTGCTCATGGCAGAACCCAGGGCAATTCCCGCAATAATGGAACCGACATAGGATTCAAACAAGTCGGCACCCATACCGGCTACGTCACCGACATTGTCTCCCACGTTGTCGGCAATAACCGCCGGGTTACGGGGATCGTCTTCCGGAATACCGGCCTCTACTTTACCCACCAGGTCGGCACCTACGTCTGCCGCCTTGGTGTAGATACCGCCACCAACCCGGCCGAAGAGAGCGATGGAACTGGCTCCCAAAGCAAATCCGTTGATAATAGCAGGGTCTTTAAAAATGATACTGATAATTCCTAAGCCTAAAAGTCCTAACCCCACAACTGACATTCCCATAACGGCGCCGCCGGAAAAAGCTACTCCTAGAGCCTGGTTGGCGCCTTGCCGGGCTGCATTGGTAGTCCGCACGTTGGCTAGGGTAGCGACGTTCATTCCAATAAACCCGGCTCCCAACGAGCAGATGGTACCCACCAGGTAGGCAATGGCGGTGGCAGGCTTCATACTACCGGCGCCCTGGGTCATAACTCCTGCCACTACAATAACTATAGTCATGGCCAAAATAAAATAAATCAAGGTTCGGTATTCTCGGAAAAGAAAAGCCATAGCTCCTTCATGAATAGCTTCCGCTATTTCTTTCATTTTCTCTGTCCCGGGATCTACTCGTTTAATCCTTGCCACCAGGTATCCAGCAAAGATGAGGGCAATAATCCCGGCAATAGGAGCTACATATAAACCTCCGGAAAATGACTCAGGCATGCCCATCTACCTCCTCCGATATATTTACCTAACCCTAAAAGGCTTTAGACCAATGATAACAACAAAGTTAATACCAAAAAAGCAATAGCTAGAACAGCAGAAATCTTATTCAACAGTTCATCAATACCTTTTTTCTTGCCGAAAAAAGCTTCAGCACCCCCGGCGATAGCCCCAGAAATCCCGGCACTTCTACCCGACTGCAACAGGACCGAAGCTATCAGTGCTAGAGCGACGACTACTTGAAATACTGTAAGTACTATTTTCACCGCCTGTCACCTCCTGCCGATGATAAGACAAATATATTCTAGCACAACCCAACCTTGAATACAAGAAGAAGGAGTGCCGGCAGGTAAGCTGCAATCCCCCCTTTCTATTTTCGCAAAATTTTGACTTTAAAATGATTCTAGCCTAAGGTAGAATTTCCTGCCTGTTAATTAATAATTTGGCGAAGAAAGATTATAGAAAGCCTGCCTGCCGCGGTACAGAGCCAGATAATCCAATTCTTCGGCTATACGAAGCAATTCATTGTACTTGGCCACCCGGTCGGTACGGGAAGGAGCACCGGTCTTTATTTGTCCGGCATTAGTGGCTACGGCAATATGAGCAATAGTGGTGTCTTCCGTCTCTCCGGACCGGTGAGAAACTACTGCGGTGTAACCTGCCCGCTTGGCCATTTCGATGGCTTCCAGAGTCTCGGTAAGAGTTCCTATTTGGTTTACCTTGATAAGAATCGCGTTAGCCGTACCGCTGGAAATCCCTTTCGCCAGTCTCTCCGTATTGGTGACAAAAAGATCGTCGCCTACCAGTTGTATTTTCTTGCCTAGTTTTTCCGTCAGCTGGCGCCATCCCTCCCAGTCATCTTCCGCCAGGCCATCTTCGATGGAAATTATGGGATACTGTTCTACCAGCCGGCTATAGAAATCAATTAGTTCTTCCGAAGTCCGGGTTATACCCTGCCCGGGGAAAACGTATTTCCCATCATCATAAAGCTCGGTGGCGGCTACATCCAAGGCCAGCAATATATCTTCTCCCGGTTTATACCCAGCCCTCCCTATAGCCTCCATGATTACGTCCAGGGCTTCTTCATTGGAGCTGAGATTAGGGGCAAAACCGCCTTCGTCACCTACCGCCGTGTTCAAACCTTTTTCCTTTAGCACTCCCCGGAGATGGTGAAATACTTCTACCCCCATCCTCAAGGCTTCCGGGAAGGTATCTGTGCCCACAGGCATGATCATGAATTCCTGGATATCCACGTTATTGTCCGCATGTTTGCCTCCGTTTAAAATGTTCATCATAGGTACCGGGAGTTCCCGCGCGTTGACTCCTCCTATATATTGATAGAGCGGTAACCCCAGTGCGTTGGCGGCAGCTTTAGCCACGGCCAAGGAAACCCCCAAGATAGCGTTGGCACCCAACTTACCTTTATTAGGAGTCCCATCCAGCTCTAACAGCAGGCGGTCAATCCCGTTCTGGTCTATAGCGTCCATGCCTACAACCTCGGGGGAAATAACCTCGTTAATATTCTCTACTGCCTTGCGGACGCCTTTCCCCAAGAAACGCTCTTTGTCACCGTCTCTTAACTCCAGCGCCTCATGCGCCCCAGTAGAGGCTCCGGAAGGTACCGCTGCTCTCCCTACAACTCCACTTTCCAGATAGACATCTACCTCTACGGTAGGGTTTCCTCTAGAATCTAAAATTTCCCGACCTACCACGTCAGTAATGATCGTCATTTCTATCTCTCCTTTCCATTAGTTTATTTATATTTTTCCTGCAACAGACTTTCTCCAGTCATTTCGGAAGGCTTGCTTATATTCAAAAGTTGTAAAAGAGTTGGCGCTATGTCCTTCAGAGCACCTTCCTTAAGGCGCGCATGCTTATACTCGTCGCTCACGAGTATGAACGGCACCGGGTTATCCGTATGAGCGGTGTGAGATTCACCAGTTTCAGGATCGACCATTTGCTCCGCATTCCCGTGATCGGCCGTTATAATAAGAATCCCGTCCCGTTCCCGGACCGCCTTCCAGATACGCCCTATACATTCATCGACCGCTTCCACGGCCTTAACCGCTGCTTCCATGATCCCGGTATGGCCGACCATGTCGGGATTGGCAAAGTTGAGAATAATCACATCGTACTCACCGGTTCTAATTTTCTCCAAAACCGTTTCTGTAACTTCGTAAGCACTCATTTCCGGCTTCAGGTTATAGGTAGGAACTTTAGGGGAAGGAATTAAAATGCGGTCCTCTCCCGGATTCGGTTCCTCCACACCCCCGTTAAAGAAAAAGGTAACATGAGCATATTTTTCCGTTTCAGCAATCCTTAGCTGTCGCTTCCCTTCTTTGGCCAGAACCTCCCCCAATGTATTGATCAAGTTCTGGGGAGGAAAGGCAACCGGTGCTGGGATCTCCACATCATACTGGGTCATGCAGACAAAATGGACCCCCAGATATCCTCCAGGACGATCAAAAGCGGTAAAATCTTTCTCTACAAAAGCCCGGGTTAATTGCCGGGCCCGGTCGGCCCGGAAATTGTAAAAGATCACTGCATCTCCCGGTTTGACCGTAGCCACCGGGTTCCCGTTTTCCCGTACTATGACCGTAGGTGTAACAAACTCGTCCGTTTCCCCGCGATTATAAGCTGCCTCCAGCGCATCCAGGGGCATGGCAGCTTTCAATCCTTCACCGGCGACCATAGCCCGGTACGCCTTTTCCGTACGGTCCCACCTTTTATCCCGGTCCATAGCGTAGTAACGGCCCATGACCGTCGCCACGGAACCAAGGCCTGTTTCCTGTAACTTCTCGTTTAAAGCCAAAAAATATTCTTTAGCGTTGGCAGGAGGTACATCTCTGCCGTCCAGGAAAGCATGGATAAAAACCTGTTCCAGGCGGTGCTGCCGGGCCAGGTCCAATAAAGCAAACAGGTGGCGGATATGACTGTGTACTCCTCCGTCGGAAAGAAGCCCCATCAAATGAAGGGCCCGCTTATTCCTTTTGGCATGCTCTACCGCCTGCAACAGTACCTGGTTTCGAAAGAACGTGCCATCCTCAATAGCACGGCTTATACGGGTGAGTTCCTGATAAACTACCCGGCCTGCTCCGATATTAAGATGACCTACCTCCGAATTTCCCATCTGTCCTGCCGGCAGTCCGACGTATTCACCGGAAGCTTTTAAGGTAGTAAAAGGATATTCTTTTTTAAGATACCGGTAGTTGGGCAGATGGGCTTGAGCAATGGCGTTTCCGCCGGTTGCCTCTCTTAATCCCCAACCGTCAAGGATAACCAGCATCAGAAATTGCTTCGTTTTTGCCACTAATTTTCGCCCCTTTTATCCTTCAAATCGAACAATCTGTGCAAAGGACTGGGCCTTAAGACTAGCTCCTCCCACCAAGGCCCCGTCGATATTGGGTTGTTCCATCAGTTCTTTAATATTGTCCGGTTTTACACTTCCCCCGTATTGAATTCGCATCTCCCCAGCAGCTTTTTCTCCATACATCCCGGCTACCACCGACCGGATATAGCTGATAACCTCTTCCGCATCCCGAGCCGATGCCGTTCTGCCGGTACCTATGGCCCAAACCGGTTCGTAAGCTACAACCACCCTGGAAACCTGGTCGTCCTTCAAGGAAGCCAAACCTTCCTCAACCTGTTTCCGGCAGACCTCTGCTGTTATACCCGCTTCTCTCTGTTCCAACGTCTCCCCAACACAAACGATGGGGTATAAACCGCAGCTTAATGCCGCTTTCACCTTTTTGTTGACCGTTTCATTGGTTTCCCCGAAATATTGTCTTCTTTCCGAATGCCCCACTATCACGTACCGGCAGCCCAGGTACTTGAGCATTTGGCCGGAAATTTCTCCGGTATAAGCCCCTTCTTTTTCCCAATGCATGTTTTGAGCCCCAACGGTCAAGTTTGTACCGCGACATAATTCAGTCACCGTCTCCAAAGCGGTAAAAGGAGGGCATACTACTATCTCTACGTCCTCAACCCCGGCTATTAATTCCTTTAATTCCTCTACCAATTGTTTCGCCTCTGCACCGGTTTTGTGCATTTTCCAGTTTCCGGCTATTATGGGCTTACGCACTTCCCTCCCCCTCTCATTTTACTTATCAGACAAAGCCTTTACTCCAGGTAGCTCTTTTCCTTCCAAAAACTCTAGAGAAGCACCTCCGCCGGTGGAAATGTGGGATAGCCGGTCCGATACTCCAACCTTTTCTACCGCCGCAACAGAATCGCCTCCACCTACAATGGTAGTGCCCGGCGATTCGGCCATAGCCCGGGCTACTGCTTCCGTTCCCCGGGCAAAGGGTTCCAGTTCGAACACTCCCATAGGTCCGTTCCAAATTACCGTTTGAGCTCTTCTAATTGCCTCGCTGAAACGCTCTGCCGTCTTAGGTCCTATGTCCAAAGCCATCCACTCCTCGGGAACCTGGTCCACCGCTACTACCCGGGAAGAAGCATCAACCGCCATCCTATCCGCTATCACCAGGTCTTCCGGCAGGTAAAGGCTCACACCCTGCTCTTCCGCCTGCCTCATCAACTCTTGGGCCAGGTCTAGCTTATCTGCTTCATACAGAGATTTGCCCAAGGAATATCCTTTAGCCACGAGAAAGGTGTTGGCCATCCCACCGCCAATAACCAGAGTATCCACCTTGTTTAACAAGTTACGGATAACCCCAATTTTATCCGATACTTTCGCCCCTCCGATGACTGCCACAAAAGGACGTTGAGGCTCAGAAAGGGCTTTACCCATAATTTCTATTTCCTTTTCCATCAAAAAACCTGCTGCCGCCGGTAAAAACTGGGCTACCCCGGCCGTTGATGCATGGGCACGATGTGCGGTACCAAAAGCGTCATTAACATAGAGGTCCGCCAGTTGAGCCAGCGCCCGGGCAAACTCAGGATCATTTTTTTCTTCTCCCGGATAGAAACGAACATTTTCCAGAAGCACAACATCGCCTGGCTCCATGGCCTCGATGGCCCTTTGGGGTTCTTCCCCGATACATTCGTCGGTTTTCACTACCTGCTGTCCTAGCAGGTCCGCTAAACGCTGAGCTACCGGGTCCAGACGCAGTTCGTCTTTAACCTGGCCTTTAGGTCTCCCCAAGTGGGAAACAAGAATAACCTTAGCCTTATTTTCCCTCAAATAATTAATGGTCGGCAACGCTGCTCTAATCCGGGTATCGTCGGTTATATTACGCTGTTCGTCCAGAGGAACATTGAAATCAACCCTCACCAGTACTCTTTTGCCCGCCACATCCAGATCTCTCACCGTTAATTTTTCCATTACCAACCCTCCTGAAAAAAGGGCCAGAACCGGAGAGCCCAATTACGGACTCTCAACTGACCCCTTTTTTGCTCCCAATAATTACAGTCCTTTCGAGGCTATATAGGCCGCCAGTTCCACAACCCGGTTGGAATAGCCCCACTCGTTGTCATACCAGGCAACAGCTTTTACCATGGTTCCTTCCATGACCATAGTAGACAGGGCATCCACAATGGAAGAGTGAGGATTACCGTTAAAGTCCCGAGAAACCAACGGTTCTTCGGTATAAGCCATTATACCTTTAAGTTCGCCCTCAGCGGCTGCTTTGAGAGCACTGTTGACCTCTTCTACGGTGACCTCTCTCTCCAACTCCGCTACCAGATCCACTACGGATACGTTAGGTGTAGGCACCCTCATGGCAAAGCCGTTCAGCTTTCCTTTAAGCTCCGGCAATACTAGCGCCACTGCTTTAGCAGCACCGGTAGTGGTAGGAATAATGGATTCGCCTGCCGCTCTGGCCCGGCGCAAATCCTTGTGCGCCTGGTCCAGTATGCGCTGGTCGTTGGTATAGGAATGAACCGTGGTCATCAATCCCCTTTTTACGCCGAAGTTGTTATGAAGAACTTTAACCAGCGGAGCCAAACAGTTGGTAGTACATGAAGCATTAGAAATTACATGATGGTTTGCCGGATCATATTTGTCTTCATTGACACCCAAAACAATGGTTATATCTTCATTTTTGGCCGGAGCCGTAATGATAACCTTTTTGCTTCCGCCTTCCAGGTGAGCCGAAGCCTGTTCCTTACTACGAAACAGTCCAGTAGACTCGACCACTATATCAACACCTAGTTCCCCCCAAGGAAGTTGCTTAGGATCCCTTTCCGACAAAACTTTAACCGGTTGCCCGTTAACTATTATTTGGTCGTCTTTAGCCTCAACCTGGGCATTTAACATACCGTGTACGGAATCGTATTTTAGGAGATAAGCGTTTGTTTCCGCGTCCGTCAGGTCGTTTACCGCTACCACTTCTACGTCCGGATTATTTAAAGCAGCCCGGAAGACCATTCTCCCAATGCGACCAAAACCGTTAATACCAACCTTTACTGCCATAAAACATTCCCCCTTCTTTATTTATTTTTTTATATAGCTACCCTTTCAGGAAGTTTTACTACCGTAACTAGAATAGTCAAAGGTCACCTCCCTTTATGCCTCATCTTTAGAAGACATAAAAAACAATTTCCTATTCCATTTTCTTTCAACTTAGTATTCCTAAATTAATTTTCTTCTATAACGCCTATTGAGCGATGAGAATGCCTTGAAAAGGTATTCAACACTAAGGGCTTGGATTCCTTTTCCAAGATTAGATAAAAAGCAGAAACACGAAGCGCCTGCTACACGAAAAAGAAAAAAGCCTACTGCTGTTCCGCAGTAAGCCTCTTCCTAATAACGCTTTCTTTTTAAAGCGGAAAGTATACCTAATTCGTCCCGGTATTTAGCTACTGTCCTCCGGGCTATTTTAATGCCTTGTTGTGCAAGGATCTTGGCGATTTCTTGATCGGTAAGAGGTCTTCGAGGATCCTCCTTTTCAATTAGTTCCCGGATCGTTCGTTTGATACTCTCTGCCGAAATAGAATTACCGGCCATACTTTCCAGTCCACTGGCAAAGAAAAATTTCAATTCAAAGACTCCCTGGGGAGTCTGCACATACTTATTTGCCGTAGCCCTGCTCACTGTAGATTCATGCATTCCCAGGACTTCCGCCACCTGACGCAGGTTCAAAGGTTTTAAATATTTAATACCTTTTTCTAAAAATTCCCGTTGAAACTCCACTATACAGTTTACTACCCGGTATAGGGTAAGCCTTCGCTGTTCTATACTCCTAATAATCCAAACTGCCGAATTTAAACGACGTTCCAGAAACTTCCTGGTTGTATCGTCACAACTCGCGCCTGCCTGAAGCAAATTTTTGTAAACAGGATTAATCCCCAATCTGGGTGTGAGCGTATCATTGACCAGGACAACAAATTCACCGCCCACTTTTTCGATCACTACATCCGGTATCACGTATCGGACATCGTTTGGGCTGCCAAATTTCCGGCCCGGTTTGGGATCTAGCTGTTTAATCTGATCGGCAATTTCCTGTATCTTGCGCGGGCTCACTTCAAGCTCCTGGGCAATTTTATTAATACGCCCCTCGGCAAGGTCTTTAAGATAAAATTTTATTATTTTTTCTGCCTCCGGCTGGTAATGTCCGAGATCCTTTAGCTGGATCAATAAACATTCAATCAAGTTCCGGGCCCCCACTCCGGGAGGATCAAAACCCTGCACCAATTTAAGAGCTTCTTCCACTTCCGCTTCGGAAGTATTAAAATGCCGGGCGACCTCTTCGGTAGAAGTCTGCAGGTAACCCTCTTCATCGATGTTACCGATCAAAAACTCTCCGAGGCGCCGAATTTTTTCCGGCACCCGAGACAGGTGAAGCTGGAACATGAGGTGGTCATGCAGAGTCGGGGCCTGGGTCAAAAAATGTTCGTAAGAAAACTCATCCTTTTCTTCCCTCGGTTGGGGAACATATCCCAGGTCGCTGCCGTCCTCAAAATATTCCTGCCAATCGAGGTCAAATTTATCTTCCACAGCCCCATCAGAGGCTTCCTCATCCTCCTGCATCTCATCCTTGATTTCCAGGACCGGATTTTCCAAAACCGCCTGCTGTAAATATTCCGCCAACTCTAGCGTCGATAGTTGTAGAATAACGATGGCCTGCCTTAACTCGGGAGTCATAATCAATTTTTGAGTTTGTTCTAAGGTCAGGCCGTAACCCATCCGCATTTTCTCCAACTCCCTGAAGTCAAAAAATTTCGTTAATTTATATTATTCTTTTCTCCCTGACCTTTTTCCTGCTTTCAAAAGGCTGGTAAATATTTATTCAAGAACTACGCTTGAACACCATCTTCCTCGAACTCAATAATCCGAGATAAGCAGCTAACAATCCGGTAAGAGCTACAGCGGAAAGCAATGCCAAGGGTAACTGCCCGGCAGTGAAAAGATAAGGGTGCAATCCAAAGCCGTAATCCATCAAATCATTGAAGGCCAACCAGGCAACAGTCAATCCTATTTCCGAGTAACCGGGCCGCATGTAGCGAAGGTAAATAAACCCTTCCAGAGCCATACCTATGTGGGAAATCAACAACAACCATTCCATGTAACTTTGGGAACCCCCGGAAAACCAGTATGAGAGAATGATTACCCCGGCCCAGATTCCGTATTTAATAACACTACAGAAAGCAATCAACTCCAAGACGGGAACCCTTTTCCCGAACCACCAAAACAACAAAGTCAAACTGAAAAAAGTGGCCGACAGCGGGCTGTCCGGAACCACCGGCCAATAAATGAACGGGGTCTCTTGCAACTGGCGGACATACCACAGGTAACCCAGCAGAGCGCCCGGCAGGTTAATAACCAACAACAACTGAACAAACCAGCTCTGAAACGGGTCTCGAAGGGCGCTAACTAACTTCTTCCTCATGCTTTGTCTCCCCTTTTGACCGGGAAACCGTCCCTATACTCCTGGCCGGCACTCCTCCCACCATGGTATAAGCGGGAACATCTTTATTCACCAATGAACAGGCGGATACAATTGCTCCCTCACCGACGGTAACCCCGGGAAGAATAGTAGTGTTGGCCCCGATAGTTGCATTGGCGCCAATTATCACTTTCCCCAGCCGGTATTCATGCCTTAGAAATTCATGACATAAAATAGTACAATTATATCCTATCGTAACATTGTCTCCCAAAACAATCAGTTCGGGGAAAAAAATATCAAACATGGCCATCAAGCCCACCGATACATTTTTGCCGATCTTGAGGCCTAGAAGGTTGCGGTACAGAATATTTTTTAGCTTTAAAGAAGGTGAATAGCGACAGAACTGAATGACGGCAAAATTGCGCATAACCTTCCAGGGACTAACAATTTTAGTCCAGTACTGCAAGGCATTTTTATCTCCCGGCAGAGAATATCTCTTGTAATTTCTCATTTATCATCAAACCTCATTTCTGCTGCCAGCTACCTTTTCTTAATTCTTCAGCTATTTTTTCCAGTTTACGCATTCTATGATTAACTCCCGATTTTCCTACCGGAGGAGTCAAAAGCTGTCCCAACTCTTTTAGACTAATGTCGGGATAACGCAGGCGCAATTCTGCAATCTCCCGCAAACTACGAGGTAAACTTTCCAGGCCTACAGCTTGTTGAATATAATTTATATTTTCCAGTTGTCGCAAGGAAGCATTAATCGTCTTGTTAAGATTGGCAGTTTCACAGTTGACCAGCCGGTTGACTCGGTTGCGCATATCCTTACGGATACGAACATCTTCAAATTTAAGCAGAGCGGAATAAGCTCCTACCACATTTAAAAAACCAATAATCTGTTCGCTTTCTTTAAAATAAATTACATACCATTCCTTACGCCGGGCAACCTTAGGTTGGAGGTTAAACCGGCTAATAATGTCCTTTATTTTACGGGCATGAAATTCATCTGCCGTTACTATTTCCAGGTGATAATTCCCTTCTGGATCACTGACAGAACCCCCTCCAAGAAATATACCCCTGAGATACGCTTTGCTACAACAAAAATCCTTAGCTACCTTCGGGTTCCAATAATCGCTTCCTAAACCGCCGGTCTCCCCGTCGATACCTAAAATTTGAAGTAAGGCCTTTACTTCCGGCTGGGAAAAAATTTTTACCATGTAGGTATTATTTTTACGGGGACGAACTCCCCTTCTTACTACAATCTCCGCTCGGATTTTAAATAACTTCTTGGTTAAAGTAAATATTTTACGGGCCACCGCAGCGTTTTCAGTGGAGACTAAAATTCCTATATCCTCTTTCCCCCGTATTTGAACTGTTCCATCCATGCGGATTAACCCTGCTAGCTCAGCCAGTTGACAACATTTCCTTGGTGAAAGCTTGCGGGCAAGTTCATTTTTAACCTTTTGGGAAAAAGACATTAGCAGCCCCCCACTTTAAATGGGTAATACTATTCTGTTCCTACCCTTTTGCCTCCCGGATCCTCTCTGCCAAATAGTGTTCTAAAATCTTAAGCCTGGCCGCCGGATTCCTGCCTGCCAAAACCTGTCTGATAATACACCGGGCCAGTTTATCCGGATCATGACGGATCAGGTTGCTCTTGTCTATCAGTCGTTCTTCCATCACTTTTACTCCCTGACGGGCCAGAGCAGCGCGGTTAACCCGGACCGGATATGCCCCCTGCTCCCGGTAACGAGCCAAAAGCTTTCTCGGTATCGGTGCCACATTAACCACTACGTAATCCACCAACCCGGGACCACAGTGGTCAACGAGGGCTTTAAGATGGTCATAAGCAGTGTAACCGGTTGTTTCTCCCGGCTGGGTCATTACATTACACACGTAGAAAATAGGAGCCTTCGTCCTCTCTAAGGCCTCTCTTAAACCCCTGACTAACAAGTTAGGCAAGACACTGGTATAAAGGCTGCCCGGTCCCAAAACCACGGCATCCGCTTGTTCGATAGCCTCTATGGCCTCTTTCAGAGGAGCAACATCAGGAGGTTTTAAGAATACTTTCCGAATACGGCCACGGGAGGAAGAAATCCTGGTCTCCCCTTCCACTATAGTTCCATCCTCAAGTTCTGCACAGAGAACTACATTATCCAGAGTCGAAGGCAATACCCGCCCTCGCAAGGCCAGTACTTTACCTATCTCTTTTACCGCTTTATCAAAACCTCCCGTTATGTCGGTAAGCGCTGCTAACAAAAGATTACCCAAACTGTGACCGGCTAAACCTTTTCCCTGGTCAAACCGGTAATTGATCAGTTTTTCCATTAAGCTTTCCGTATCGGCCAGAGCTACCAGACAATTGCGTGTATCACCAGGAGGCAGAATACCCAATTCTCCCCGCAGTCTCCCCGAGCTCCCGCCATCGTCAGAAACCGTTACTATAGCGGTCAAATTACTGGTGTAATTCTTAAGTCCCCGCAGCAGTACGGAAAGACCAGTCCCTCCACCGATCGCCACAATCCGGGGGCCTTTTTGCAAATGGCGCTTCTGGTAAACAACTTCCACAATCGGGCCCTCATTTTGGGGCAGCATAACCGCCAGGATAGAGCGAACCATACGGCGGAAGCCGGTAAGAAATAAAAAAGTTCCCAACAGCATCAAAATTATTCCGCCGGCTAAAGGCGCTGTCTGGCCGCTTCCCAAAAATCTCTTCGCCGTCGGCAATAGGGCAATTAACCTGGGGGCCACAACCAAGGCCAGCCCTATACCAGTCAGAAACATACCGACGAAAGCCAGGCCCAACCATCGTTTGATTTTCAGTCCTGGATAAAGCCATTTAATGGCGTTCACCGTTAACAACCCGCCCCTGTAGCTCGCAAGATGTCTCGGTGTTTAACCGAAACGCGAAAATCTTCTCCCTTCAGTTCCTGACCAATCCTATTAGCTATAGCCACCGAACGGTGCTGTCCTCCCGTACAGCCTATGGCTATGACCAGGTGACTTTTTCCTTCTTTCGCATAGTAGGGAAGCAAAAATTTTAAAAGATCGATAAATTTGTCTAAAAAGGCTGCTGTCACCGGAGAATTCATAACGAATTCCCGCACCCGCCGGTCATGACCGGTAAAAGAGCGCAGTTCCTGAACGTAATGGGGATTGGGCAGAAATCTCACGTCCATAACCAAGTCGGCATCCAGAGGAACACCATACTTAAATCCGAAAGACATAACCGTTATAATTAATTTATAATCCTTAACTTCACCAAATAATTCCGCTACCTGTTCTCTCAATTGCCGGTTGGTCATATCAGAGGTGTCAATAATTTTACTTGCTCTCCCTCTCAATTCCTGAAGGCGCTTTCTTTCTTCTATAATCCCTTCCAGAATTCGCTGGTCGGGAGCTAAAGGATGACGCCGGCGGGTCTCTTTGAAACGGCGAACCAGGGTTTCATCAGAAGCTTCCAAAAATAAAATTTCATACTTAAAGTTCTTTTCATCGAGGTAATTTAAAGCTTCAAACAGGCTGTCAAAAAATTTACCTCCTCTTATGTCCATTACCAGCGCCACTTTATCGATCTTGCCTTCGGCCTGCTCAAAAAGTTCTGCAAACTTGGGTATTAAGATGGGCGGCAGGTTATCAACACAAAAAAACCCAAGGTCTTCCAAACAGCGAACTGCCTGGGTCTTACCCGCTCCTGAAAGCCCGGTAATAATCACCAATTTTTGTATATTCGTTTTCTTCTGTTCTTCCGCCACCCTGAAACCCCCTAGTGCATATATTCTCCAATTTTACTTCGCTCTTGAAGAACAGGTTTCCTTCTATTGATAAACATTGGCTACCTGCTCGCGAGGGACTTTGGCTCTTTTTAGAAGGTCCAGGCCTTCCTCCACCTTCCCTACTGTCTCCGGAAAATGAGCATCGCTGTTCACTACAAAACGGACACCCTCCTTAGCCGCCTGGTGAATATCACCGATGTCCAGGTAGAAATGTCCCGTATTAATTTCAAAAAGAGTTTCGGTTTTTACACACGCCCGGGATATTTCTGAGATATCTACCGGCATCTTCAGACCGGGATGAACTAATATATCGACATCATGTCGATAAAGAGCTTCCATCAGACACTTGGTGTTGTCGTTAACAACACTACGCCTGATTCCGCTGCTCCAGGTACACGTCTGGTTCTTTACTAACAATCTCCACCCGCTCCTTACATCTACAGGGCGAACATAAGGATGCAGTCCCACCAGGAGCAGGTCCAGTTCCTGATAAATACGGCGGGGAACATCTATTTCTCCTCTCATCCCTATAATATCGGCTTCCGCGCCTACCAAAATATCTATATCCCCGTATATGCCTTGCAAACGTTCTATTTCCTTTTTCACCGCCAAATAGGTATCCGGAGTTTCTACGCCGACTCCAATGTTGTCCGGCCCGTGATCGGTGATGGCTATCGCGCGCAGGCCCTTCCTTCGAGCCGCGTCAACCATTTCTTCCACGGTTCCCCTGCCGTCACTGTAGTCGGAATGGGTATGATAGTCGGCAAAAATACGCATATCGGTCACCTCTAGATTGCTGCTTCATCTGAACCTTCTTTAGCTAGTATGTTATTTGTGATCTCCTCCCATACAACTGACTCCGCTACCGGAACACATCTTTTATCCATCCAGCAGGAACTTTTCCAGTGCTTCCGCTACTCCTTCTTCCCGGTTGGATTTAGTAACGTAGTCGGCCCGTTCCTTAATTTCTGGCCGGGCATTTCCCATAGCTATCGAAAACCCGGCAAAGCGAAACATTTCCAAGTCATTATAGCTATCCCCGATCACCATAATCTTTTCCGGGCCGATTCCCAAATGGGAAGCTACTGCCTCCAGCCCCCTCTTTTTGGTAGCTTCCGGGTGCATGAATTCCAGATACATGGGCTGTGACCTGGTAATATAAAGTTTTCCGCCAAATATCTTTCTACACTTCTCCTCCAGCGCCTGCAGCTTGTCCTCTTCCTGAATAACCAGAACTTTAATAGGGTCTTCCTGTAAGAATTCTAGGAGATCGCCGGCGGGATGAAGAGGCACATTGGACCTCCGGGCATACATTTCCCCTTCCGGCGTAATCTTCTCCACGAACAGCCGATCATCCAAGTATACGTTTATGGGATAACCATATTCATTCACCGTTTGTATTACCTGCCGGGCCAGTTCCAAGGGCACAAAACGGTGATACAGCACTTGACCTCCCTGAGAAGTCTTCACCAGGGCACCTTGGTAGGTGATAAGCGGGATATCCAAACCCAACTGCAGAGCATAGGGTTGAGCTGAAGCAAACATTCTGCCAGTGGCAATAGTTACGTGAACGCCTTGTTGCCGGACTCTCGCAATAACTTCTTGGGTCCGGGGAGAAATCTTTAAATCATCATCCAACAGCGTACCATCTAAATCTATGGCTACCAGCTCAAACCTCGGCAACGGCCACACCCCCAGTTTATACAATTATCTTCCAACTTCCCATGGCTTAACTCAGGAAAAAACTAATTACCCCGCTGACCAGGGACAATACCAGGGCCCCCACCACTGCGGCCCAAAAGCCTTCAACGTTAAACCCAGCCACCACCGTAGAAACAATCTTAAGCATTAGCCCATTAATAACCCATGTAAAAAGTCCCAGAGTTAAGATATTTAGAGGAAGAGTCAGAAGAATAACCAGAGGTCGAATAAAGGCATTTACTATACCCAGGATCAGGGAGGCGGTCAGGGCGGAAACAAGCCCTTCCAACCGTATTCCCTCAATAATTCGGGCAGTAATCAACAGGGCAACGGCATTTAATAACCACCGCCATATTAAACCTCCCATGGCCATCCTCCTTATTTTAGTCCCTGCAAATACCGGTATACTCTATCCGCCAGGCGGTTGTTCATTCCCTCTACCGCCGCCAGTTCTTCCTTGGTCGCCTTCCGCATGTGGGCAACGGAACCGAAGTGAGCCAGTAGAGCTCTCTTTCGCTTAGGACCAATGCCGGGAATTTCGTCAAGAATCGAACCGTAACTCTCCTTTCGGTGTAGCTTGCGGTGGTAGGTAATGGCGAAACGGTGGGCCTCGTCCCGGATGTGCTGCAGTATATGCAGGGCCGAAGAATCGCGAGGCAATTTAACCGGACTGGAGCTTCCCTGCCGGAAAATCAATTCTTCTTCTTTGGCCAAAGCAAATACCGGTATGTCTTTAATTCCCAACCGTTCCAGCACTTCCAAAGCTGCCGTGAGCTGTCCTTTGCCTCCGTCAATGATAATTACGTCCGGCAGGCGGGAAAAAGAAGTATCCTCAGCCGAATTTGTAGCCCTTCGAAAACGCCTCTCCAGGACCTCCTGCAGGCAGGCAAAGTCGTTAGGTCCCTGAACTCCTTTTATGCGAAACCGGCGGTAGTCAGAGTTCTTTGGTTGGCCGTTCTCAAATACTACCATGGAACCTACCGCTGCGTGGCCCTGGAAGTTCGAAATGTCGTAACATTCTATCCGTTCAGGAGGACGGGGCAAATCCAGTACCTTTTGCAAATTCCTCAGGGCCTCCTGCGTTTTCTTTAGCTGTTGCTGGGCAGCTTTCTCCGCTTCTTCTAAGGTCAGCCGGGCATTTTCAGCCACCATTTCCACCAATTGGCGTTTTTTGCCCCTGCGGGGAACAATCAGGTTAACTTTCTTCCCCCGTTTACGGCGAAGCCATTCTTCTATTACTTCCTTATCCTCAACATCTACCTGCAGGATCACCTCTTGGGGCACAAAATCCACCTTGCTGTAGTACTGTTTGAGAAAAGCAGTCATGATGTCCTTTTCCGTTTCTTCCGGTGAACTGGTAAGCCAGAAGTAATCCCTGCCGACCACTTTCCCGCCCCGAATAAAAAAGATCTGCCCGCAGGTCTTATCGCGGCCACGGGCTAGGGCCAGTACATCCTGGTCCTCCTGGCGGTCCGAAACTATTTTTTGGTGAGCCAATACCTCTTTGATTGCCGCTATCTGGTCCCGCAGTTCAGCAGCCTTTTCAAATTCCAGATTGGCTGCCGCCTGCCGCATCCTTTCCTCCAGATCCCTTATCAGGTCATCCTGGCGCCCCTCCAGGAAAAGAATTACTTCCCGTATTACCTGCCCGTATTCTTCTGGCTTCACCCGGCCACTGCACGGAGCCAGACAACGCTTTATATGGGCATTCAGGCAGGGACGGCTCTGTTCCCGCGGGTCAACTTTCTTGCAGGTGCGTACGGGAAAGAGGCTGCGCAACAGCTTCAAGGTCTCGCGCATGGCACCGGCACGAGTGTAAGGGCCGAAATACCGGGAGCCGTCTTTCTGCATGGAACGGGTGACCATAATCCGAGGAAATTCTTCTCCCAGGGTTATTTTCAGATAAGGATAATGTTTATCGTCTTTGAGGTTAACATTATATTTCGGCCGGTGTTCTTTGATAAGATTGCACTCGAGAATCAGGGCTTCCACTTCGGAATCGGTGACAATATACTGTAAATCCGTCACCTGCTGCATCATAACCCTAACTTTGGGCGGCTGATGCTTATCCGACTGGAAGTAGGAGTTTACTCTTCGCTTGAGCGATGCCGCCTTACCTACATAAATGATTTCTCCGGATTTATTTTCAAACATATATACACCGGGCTTATCCGGTAGCTGTTTTACTTTCTCCTTTAGGCTCATGTTTCTCACGCTCCAAAACCTGCCGCAGAAACTGCCCCGTATAGGATGCCTTCACTTCACTGACCTCTTCCGGGGTACCGGTGGCTACAATCTTGCCGCCCCGGTTGCCTCCTTCCGGTCCGAGGTCTATCACATAATCCGCCGTCTTTATCACATCCAGGTTATGCTCTATGACCAAAACCGTGTTACCGGAATCGGTAAGTCTTCCCAAAACCTCCAAAAGCTTATGAATATCGGCTATATGCAATCCGGTAGTAGGTTCATCCAAAATATACAGGGTTCTACCGTTGCTACGCCGACTAAGCTCCGCCGCCAATTTGACCCTCTGGGCTTCGCCCCCGGAAAGGGTGGTAGCAGGCTGGCCCAGTTTAATATATCCCAGACCCACATCTTGCAGCGTTTTTAACTTCCGGTAAATCTTGGGGATATGTTTGAAAAATTCCACCGCTTCATCTACCGTCATGTCCAAAACGTCGGCAATGCTTTTACCCTTATATTTTATTTCTAAAGTCTCCCGGTTGTACCGTTTACCCTTGCAGACTTCACAGGGCACATAAACGTCCGGTAGAAAATGCATTTCTATTTTAATAATACCGTCTCCCCGGCAGGCTTCACAACGTCCACCCTTGACGTTGAAGCTAAAACGCCCCGGTCGGTAACCCCGCATCCTGGCCTCGGGAGTTTGGGAAAAAATCTCCCGTATCCCGTCAAAAACGCCGGTGTAGGTGGCCGGATTGGAACGGGGCGTGCGCCCGATAGGTGACTGGTCAATATTTATTACCTTATCCAGATGCTCAAAGCCTTCAATGCCATCATGTTCACCGGGCTTCTCCTTGGCTCCGTGAAGGCGCTGGGCCAAAGAACGGTAAAGAATCTCATTAACCAAGGTGCTCTTCCCGGACCCAGAAACACCGGTTACACATGTAAAGACCCCCAACGGTATCCGCACATCTATATTTTTTAAATTATGCTCACGGGCCCCTTTAATGGTCAACCATTTTCCGTTACCCTGACGGCGAAAAGAAGGTACCGGAATGCGTTTTCGACCGCTCAAATATTCCCCGGTAATCGATGCCCTGCAATCCATAATATTGTCTAAACTTCCCGCAGCCACCACTTTTCCGCCTTGAGCACCGGCACCCGGCCCTATGTCGATGATATAGTCGGCTGACCGAATAGTCTCTTCGTCATGTTCCACGACTATCACGGTATTGCCTAAATCCCTCAAACGCTTCAAAGTTTGAATCAGCCGGGCGTTATCCCTCTGGTGAAGCCCTATACTGGGCTCGTCCAGTATATAGAGCACCCCTACCAGGCTGGAGCCGATTTGAGTGGCCAGGCGAATCCGTTGGGCCTCACCCCCGGAAAGGGTGCCGGCCGAACGACTTAAGGTCAAATAATCCAAACCCACATCTACCAAAAACTTCAAGCGTTCCCGAATCTCTTTCAGTACCTGCCGGGCAATTAGTTCTTCCCGCTGGCTAAGTTCCAGGGAAGCAAAAAATTCCAACGCCTCAGCGACCGACATCTCGGTAACTTCATAAATGTTCCTTCCTCCCACCAGCACCGATAAACTTTCAGGCCGCAGGCGCGTTCCCCCACAGGCAGGACACGGTTTGACGCTCATGTATTCTTCCAAATCTTCCCGGGCATAATCCGACTGAGTTTCCCGGTAACGCCGTTCTAAATAGGGAATTACTCCTTCGAAACTGGTACCAAAATAACGGATTTGTCCAAATCGGTTTACGTAACGGACCCGTATCTGTTCTCCACCGTTCCCGTAAAGCAAGATATTTAAGAACTCCGGGTCTAAATCCTTAACCGGGACATGCATACTTGCCCCGTAGTGCTCCGCCAGTGCCTCCAGCAGTTGCTGGTAGTATCGGGTAGTCGCCTTACTCCAGGGCACTATAGCGCCCTCGGCCAGAGAACGATTCTTATCGGGAATGACCAAGTCAGGGTCAACTTCTCTCTTGGTTCCCAACCCGCTGCAGGCAGGACATGCTCCGTAAGGACTGTTAAACGAAAACATACGGGGCGCTATTTCCTCAAAGCTAAAACCACAAACCGGGCAGGCAAACCTTTCACTGAATACCAGCTCCTCCCGACCTACTACGTCCACCATTACCGTACCTTCGGCCAGCTTTAACGCCGTTTCCAGAGAATCGGCCAACCGCTTTTCTATTCCTGCCTTTATGATGATCCTGTCGACCACCACTTCCAGAGTATGCTTCTTATTCTTTTCCAGTTCTATTTTATCGCCCAACTCCCTAATTTCTCTGTTCACCCTTACCCGTACAAACCCTGCTTTACGCAGGTTTTCCAGGACCTTCTGGTGCTCTCCCTTACGACCCCGCACCACCGGAGCGAGAATCTGCATACGAGTTCCCTGCTCATAAGTCATCAACCGGTCAACTATTTGAGAAACGGTCTGCTGACTGATGGGCCGCCGGCAGTTGGGACAGTGAGGCCGTCCCACTCGCGCAAACAAAAGGCGCAGATAGTCGTATATCTCGGTAACCGTACCTACTGTAGAACGGGGGTTTCGGCTGGTAGTCTTTTGGTCAATAGAAATGGCCGGTGAAAGTCCTTCTATATAATCTACATCAGGTTTATCCATCTGCCCCAAGAATTGCCGGGCATAAGCCGACAGCGATTCCACGTAGCGCCTCTGTCCCTCGGCGTAAATAGTATCGAAAGCCAGAGACGACTTTCCGGAGCCACTAAGTCCCGTAATAACTACCAGTTTATCCCTCGGGATTTGCACATCAATATTTTTTAAGTTATGTTGTCTCGCTCCCTTTATAATAATTTTTTTATTTCCCATGGACATGCCTCCGCCTGGTAGAATTCCTGCTCAATTGTTGCCGCAAATCGATAATCAAATCCCGCAATTCCGCTGCTTTTTCAAACTCCAGGGCACGGGCGGCATCCTGCATTTGTCTTTCCAGGTCCCGGATGAGCTTCTCGGTCTCCTTCTTGGATAAATTAGATACTTCCCGCCGGGTAACATAACGGGCTGGTTTCTCGGCCGCATAAGTGGCCTCAATCACATCCCGTACCGCCTTGCGAACCGTTTCCGGCTTAATGCCGTGCTTCCGGTTGTACTCCATCTGCAGCTTCCGGCGGCGGTTTGTTTCATCAATAGCCTTCCGCATGGAGGCGGTGATGGTGTCGGCATACATGATTACCATCCCATCCATATTGCGGGCAGCACGACCAATGGTTTGGATCAGGGAGGTTTCAGACCGCAGGAAACCTTCCTTGTCGGCATCCAGAATGGCCACTAGAGATACTTCGGGCAGGTCCAATCCTTCCCGCAATAGATTTATACCCACTAACACGTCAAACTCGCCCAACCTCAAATCCCGGATTATTTCCTGCCTTTCCAGGGTATCGATTTCTGAATGAAGGTAACGTACTTTGACCCCAACTTCTTTTAGATATTGGGTTAAATCTTCCGCCATACGCTTGGTAAGAGTAGTTACCAGCACCCGCTGGTTTTTCTCTACTCTCAAGCGGATTTCGTACAGCAAATCGTCAATCTGCCCCTGGATGGGACGGACCTCTACCCTGGGGTCCACTAAACCCGTCGGCCTAACTATCTGCTCTGCCACCTGCTCGCTGTGCTCCAATTCATATGGTCCTGGAGTAGCGGAAACGAAAATCACCTGATTTATTTTGCTCTCAAACTCCTCAAACTTCAAAGGCCGGTTGTCGATGGCCGAAGGCAGCCGGAAGCCGTGTTCCACTAATGTTTTCTTCCGCGAATAGTCTCCCTCAAACATTCCCCTTAATTGAGGAATGGTAACGTGAGATTCATCGATAAATATCAAGAAGTCGTCCGGAAAATAATCCAATAAAGTATAAGGCGGTTCCCCCGGCCTGCGCCCGGTAAGGTGCCGGGAGTAATTTTCGATACCCGGACAGAAGCCCATCTCCCGCATCATTTCCATGTCATACCGGGTACGCTGTTCCAAGCGCTGAGCTTCCAGCAGTTTGCCCTGAGCCCGCAATTCAGCCAACCGTTCCTCCAATTCCTCTTCAATAGCCTGCAGGGCTGTCTTCATCCGGTCCGGCTCAATAACATAGTGACTGGCGGGGAAAATAGAAACATGTTTTCTTTGACCAAGTATCTCGCCCGTGAGGGTGTCAATCTCCAAAATTCGTTCAACCTCATCGCCGAACATTTCCACTCGGATGGCTTTTTCTGTAAAAGAAGCCGGAAAGATTTCGATAACGTCTCCGCGTACCCGGAAAGTCCCGCGGCGGAAATCCACGTCATTGCGGGCATACTGAATTTCTACCAGCTTGCGCAGGATGCAGTCCCGGTCATACTCCTGTCCCTGCCGAAGGGAAAGCATCAGATGCCGGTAATCTTCGGGCGAACCGAGTCCATAGATACAAGATACGCTGGCCACAATGATGACGTCCCGACGTTCAAATAAAGCCGCCGTAGCCGAGTGGCGCAGCTTGTCTATCTCCTCATTGATAGTGGCTTCCTTTTCAATATAGGTGTCCGTTTGAGGAATATATGCCTCCGGCTGATAATAATCGTAATAGCTTACAAAGTACTCCACCGCATTTTCCGGAAAAAACTCCTTAAACTCACTGCAAAGCTGAGCGGCCAACGTCTTATTATGGGCAATTACCAGCGTCGGCTTTTTAACCTGCTGAATGACATTGGCCATGGTAAAAGTCTTGCCGGAACCGGTTACGCCTAGCAAAGTCTGGTATTTCATACCGGATTTTATTCCTTGAACCAAAGCTTCTATGGCTTTGGGTTGGTCTCCTTTAGGAGAAAAATCTGTCTTCAGGCGGAATTCAGACACTGGTCTTCACCTGCCGCAGCTTTAATTGCACTATTATAATATTATAACATTTGTTAAACAAAAAACCCAGGTTCTACTTGTGAGACCTGGGTTATAAATAAACCTTTCTAGTGTTAAGGCAGGGTAGCATAAGATTCATTATCAAAATAAAGCTCCCGCCCTAAAGAAGATTTTTTATCGGTAGCCGGTTGAGGAACTCCCACCGCTTCAAGGCGGAATAGGTTGGAAGTATACCAGTTCACTTGCGGAACAGGCAGGGGAACCGGTGCCTTTTCCACCACCGGATAGTTCTTCGTTACAAATTTCTCTCTTTCCAGAATATATCTGTGGAAGTCGTGAACCAAATCGGTTATGACAAAGTTCATATCCAATATCATCTGTTGGATGGCATACCACTTTTTACGCGAAGCTTCTAAATGAGTCAAGCCGAAATAGCCGGCTGAAGATTTCCCCTTAAGGGCCTGAATACAGCGCGAAAGGAAAAGCTTTAGGCCAGGTATGGTCTCCACCGGGTCGGTGACAAAAACATCAAATTGTCCCTGCAGTTCTTCCGGCAAAGGATTTCTCACATCGTACTTTACCACCTGCACATTTTTCCATCCTTGCCGCTCGACAACAGTAGTTATGAATTCAACTATCCGTTCGTCTATTTCCGCTACCACTATCCGCCGCGGCATTTGAGTCAGGGCTGCCGCGATGGTGGTAAGGTCATCATCTCCCAGAATGAAAATGTTTTTGTTCTCCAGATCCCCTCTGGCATACATAAAAGCAACCCGAGCTACCGTATTCTCTGGTTCCACAAAGCCCTGATCAAATTCTGCAATGGCCGGCGGACGGTCCTTGGTCAGCTGGCGAAATTGTTCCAATACCTCTTGAAAAATTCCTTGCAGTACCAGGCCTTTACCTTCACACCGAGAGCAGATAATATCTTGCAGGGGTTTTATTCTGTTCCTTCCGGCCCACTCTTGTCCCTTTTCGGTAAGAGTAATTTTCTGGTCATCCGCCTCGATAATTCCTTCTTCTATCAATTGTCCGATCTCCTGACAGTAACTCGACAAATCTCCATCCTGGTCGCGTATCAATTCCCAAAAGGACTTCTCCCCGGCCAATAGGCTCCGTATAATTTGCATCCTAGTCCGTTCCAATAGCCTCACCTCCAAACATTGTTTCTTACTTAAGGGGATCAACCATCAACAGCATATAAAAAATGTTTTCAGAATGCAAGAGGGTTTATGGAAATCGGACGGCCAGATTTTACTTTCTTAAAAGACGTTCCCAAAAGCGCGGGAGAAACCCTTTTTGGCCAAACTCTACATGAGGACTGTCGTAAGGCTCGGGAGCTAATATGACACCGAAAGGTTCATCCACCGGCTTCCTGCCCTGCCGGCGCACAAATTGCTTTTGGTCAAAGCTGATAAAGTCTACTTCCACAAAAAACGGTGAAATAGCCAGAGCTTCCGCCAGGTCGTAACGAGAGTTCACACGATAGCCGTTAACAGATATTAATATGTCACCGCTTTTCAATCCCATAGAGGCCGCAGGAGAGCTCCTCAATACATCAAGTACCATTACTCCTTCCGGCGGGGCGACATACAACGGCTTTCCATTAAGTTCCCGGCGCTGACCTAATTTGATGATGTATTCATGTCCCAGGGGACCAAAAAGGGCCGGAACGATAGAAAACACGGGATAATAAGAGGCAAAAACAGATAATCCCAGCAGCAGGCTATAGACTGCCAGGTTAAAAGCCGATATTCTGCTTTTCCTTTGGGGGACCGAAGTTACAGCCAGGTCGCCATACCCCAGCCCCGCAATAACCGGCAGAATGGCATAAATAACGTTATCCAAATTCCCCGCGTGCATGGGACGGATTAAAGGCCACCAATCAGGCATCTGTACCATATCAGCCGGGTTAACCTGCCCGGTCAACGGTACCGCCAATAAAGCCACAATGGGTATGGGCCAGAACTTCTGCAGGTTGAAAGCTCCGACTACCCGGCCGGTAACATTTCTGGTGTAAACCGGCAAGGCACCCAAATGACCGCTAATCAGAATAAGTATACTCTCTACCATATGTAGTATGGCAACCAATCCCATTAAATGAGGTACATCGGTCTTGGGAAAGCCGAGCAGGATGGAGCTCAGGGAAATTATCCCCCCGGCATAAGAAAAACAAAGAAACCGGGGACTGATAAGCATTAAGGAAAAGGCAAGAATTAAAAGCCAGACAATCGGTATTTGAGATAGGGATATCCCGACCAGGATCATCAGAAAACTCCCCAACAGCCCTCCCAACAGGCCGTGAAAGGTGGCCAGCAACGTATGCTGCCATACCGGTTCGTCAGTCACCCCGAACAAACGCTGCTTGGTCTGGGCAAAGCGGCGGTATTGGGCTCCTACCAGCAAGACAACCAACCAGAATAAAGGATTGGACAATGCCTGCCCGAAGGCAACCAGGATCATAGGCAATATTTGTTTTACGGGGAACAAAATAACCACCCTTTCCCACTTCTAAACCTGTTCACCCCGTGCGGTCACCGCATGCAACAATACGGCCATGAGTGTTCCCTCATGGCCAATCCTTCAGATCTCTTTTTGTAAAATCTCTATGGCCTTGAGCAGTTGAGCGTCCTTTTCCGTATCAGGTGCATGCATCAATATTTGACTTTCCAGTTCCGGATCCAGCTTTACCTCAACGTCCGGCTTAATACCTTTCTCGTGAATGTCATTTTTGGCTGGAGTCAAATACTTGGCTGTAGTAAGCTTGACGGCTGCTCCTCCGTCCAATTGAAATACCGTTTGTACCAGCCCTTTGCCAAAAGTAGTCTCGCCAACTATAATTCCCGAATTAGTATCCTTAATAGCCCCGGCCACAATCTCAGAGGCGCTTGCACTTCCTTTATTAACCAACACCACCAGCGGGTATTTTTCCCGCCGTCCTTCCGTATTATGCGGTATCGTTTCATGCTTGCTGACCAGGTAAACCACCGGTCCCTTGGGGATAAAGTATCCGGCCACGTCAATAGCAGCCGAGAGCGATCCTCCCGGGTTATTGCGCAGGTCCAAAATAATGCCTTTAAATTCTTTTTCTTTCAATTCCGCAAGAAGTTCTCCCAATTCCCTGCCTGTATGTTCATTAAACATGGTGATGTTAATATAGGCAATTTCCGGATAGTCCTCTAAAATTTGTCCATTCACCGAGGGTATTTTAATTTTATCCCGCGTTACTTCAAATTTTAACAGCTTATCTACTCCTTCCCGCTGAACCCAAAGGGTAACCTGCGTTCCAGGATGCCCTTTCATCAAGTTGGCGGCCGTTTCAATATCCATATCTACCGTTTCCCGGTCGTCTATTTTCACAATAACATCCCCCGCCTTAATCCCGGCCCGATGGGCCGGCGTACCTTTAAAGGGGGAAACCACCGTTAACTTATTGCCTTTCTCCATAGTAATCAGCAGGCCTACGCCGCCGTAGGTTCCCTTAATATGCGTTTCCAAATGCTTGTACGCTTTGGGTTCCATGTAAACCGAATAGGGATCCTTTAAAGCCTCAACCATCCCTTTCATGGCACCATCTACTAGTTCGGCCATAGAAACAGGCTCTAGCGCCTGAGTCTTAATCAAAGAAACAACCTTGACAAATCGCCCCAAATGGGAGTAATTGCTGGCAACAACTACTCCTAGCGTTGCCGTAATTACTATAAAGGTAACTACAATACCAATAATAATACCCCGCCAGAGCCTGTTATTACCGTTCAATGATAATCACCTGCCAGAAATTACTGTTATACAACCTTATGTATATGTATTATCTTACTAGATTATTTATAAAAACACAATAGAAAGCAAAAGACGGGGGAACTGCAGTCGGTAACAGTTCCCCCATTCTCTTCCATTTAACGAAGATAAGGCCACGGGTTGACAGGGTCACCGTTGATTCTTACCTCAAAATGGAGGTGCGGCCCGGTACTTAAGCCGGTACTGCCAATGCGGCCAACAGTCTGCCCCCGGCGAACCTCCTGCCCTTCCCTCACCAGGTAGGAACTGAGGTGCGGGTACATGGTAGATATGCCCCCTCCGTGGTCCAGTATCACCGTATTGCCGTAAGCACCAAACCAGCCGGCATAGATTACTATACCGTCCTCAACCGCAACCACCGGGCTGCCATAAGGAGCTGCTATGTCCACACCTGTATGGAAACGTCGCGTTTTCAAAATAGGGTGTATTCGCCAGCCATAATCGGAAGTTATCCGCGTATATCCCGGCGTCGGCCACGTAAACCTTCCGCCCCGGCCAGCCCTCTGCCGCTTGAGCCGGGCCTGTATCTCCCGAATTTTAGCAGCTATCAGCTTAGACGCTTTCTCTTTTTCCTCCAGCGCCCTCAGGGCAGCTTCCTTTTCCGTCCGGATAGCCGTCAAAATCCGCTCCTGTTCTTTTTTGCGTCCTTCCAGTTTTCTCTTCTTGTCCTCCGTTTCTTTCTTAAGCAGGGCAATTTCATCTCTTTTTACCTCGAGATCTGCTTTTCGGGCTTCTATTTTTTTTCTCTCCGTCTCCACCTGACGAATCAATTGGATATCCTGTTCCACTATTTTTTGCATAAAATCGTACCGAATCAAAAAATCGGTAATACTGGTTGATTGCATAAGAACTTCTAAATAATTTACGGAACCGTTCATGTAGATACCTTTAATTCTGGCTGCCAGAGTATCCGTAAGCTGCGCCAGTTTTTTTTCAGCTTCTTCAAGTTCCTTTTCCGCCTGCTCCACCTTTTTCTGGGCAACTATCAACTGGCCTCGCAAGTCGTTTAGTTCCCGGGTCAAAAGTAAAATATCATTTTCCAACCTTTCAACCTGTTCACTCAGGCTCTCAATTTGCCTGTTCTTCTGCTCGATTATATTCTTCTGTTCTTCTATTTCCCGGTTAATTTTTCTCTGCTGCTCCTTAAGCCGATCCAGTTCGGAACCATACACCGGTATGAGTAAGGTTCCTAGAAATGCCAGTACGGTGAGCAGTCCCAAAACAAGGCGATACTTCCGGCAGCGCGACATAGCCCAACCCTCCTCACACCCGTAAAAAACGCCGTACGGAAATTGCGCTGGCCAGCGCCCCCATCAATGTACCCGCTAAAGCCAGGAGTCCTACCACCTGCCACAAAAGAACCGGATCTTCCAAAACTGGAACAAAAGGAACCGTTTCCTTCACCCGGCGAACCAGGGCGTCGTAAGTAAAGTACATGCTGCTTCCGGCCAGTAACGAACCAAGAAATCCTAAAATCATACCTTCCAAGAAGAAAGGCCACCGGATAAACCAGTCACTGGCACCCACATACTTCATAATGTTTATCTCTTTGCGGCGGGTATAGACAGTTAGACGAACACAAATGGCTATTAAAAAAATTGCTCCCACAGAGAGTAATATCAGTATCAATGTTCCTATCCAGCGCAACCAACTTATTACGGCAAATAGCTTCTCTACCACACCTTTCCCGTATTTGACTTTTTCTACAAAGGACATCTGTTCAATGGCATTAGCCAAAGCAGGTACGTTCCGGGGTTCCCGGGCCTTCACAATATATACATCCGGCAAAGGATTCCGCCCCGCTAAAGCCTTTAACAAGTCATGTTCCTCTCCCAGTTGCCGGTTGAGAAACATGAGCCCCTCCTCTTTGGGTATAAAACGAACTTCGGCCACATTGTACATTTGAGATAATTCCTCACCTAACTCCTCAACTGCTTCTTGAGGAGTATTTACCTCTACAAAAACTACTATCTCCAAAGAGGATTCAATTACTTTGGCTGCATAGTTTGTATTAAGCAGTATTAGAAGAAAAAGCCCAAGAA